>NZ_JBFUMK010000009.1:0-246186 GCF_054049415.1 Roseateles sp. P5_D6
CTCAATCACCCCCCTTTTAGCGCCGCCGAGGAGCACAGGGCCTTGAGGCCGTGCGCGAAGCGCACTTCGTCAACTGACTCCGTGCGGCTGTCTGACCGGAGCGTAGCGGAGGGAGTTCCGCACGGGGCCTCAAGGTCTGAGCACCGCAGGGAACCCCGCAGCGCAGCGAAGGGGCCGGTTTCGCAGGGGCGACTTTTTGCCTTCTTTTTGGTCGCTCAAAAAGAAGGTCGCCCGCCGGGGCGACGTCCCGGCATGGGCCTAGCCAAGAACACACCGCAGCCGGAGGCCCCGCAATGCCTCTGATCGAACTCAAAGACGTCGCCCGCCACTATCAACTCGGCGAAATCGACGTCCCCGCCCTCGACGGCGTCAGCCTCAACATCGAGGCTGGCGAGTTCGTCGCCATCATGGGCCAGTCGGGCTCGGGCAAGAGCACGCTGATGAATGTGCTGGGCTGCCTGGACAACCCCACCAGCGGCAGCTTCGTCATCGACGGCAAGGACGCCAGCACCCTCGGCCCCGACGAACTCGCCGCGCTGCGCCGCGAGCGCTTCGGCTTCATCTTCCAGCGCTACCACCTGCTGCCCCACCTGGACGCGCGTGCCAACGCCGCCCTGCCCGCCGTCTATGCCGGCGTCGGCACCGGTGCGCGCGGCGGGCGGGCGCGGGCGCTGCTGGAGCGGCTGGGCCTGGGCGACCGCCTGCACCACCGGCCCAATGAACTCTCGGGCGGCCAGCAGCAGCGCGTGTCCATCGCCCGGGCGCTGATGAACGGTGGCCAGATCATCCTGGCCGACGAACCCACCGGCGCGCTGGACTCGGCCTCCGGCGCCGAGATGCTGCGCCTGCTCGAAGAGCTGAACCAGCGCGGCCACACCATCATCCTCGTCACCCACGACGCCGCCGTGGCGGCTCATGCGCGGCGCGTCATCGAGCTGAAGGACGGCAAGGTCGTCGCCGACAACGGCACGCCGGCCGGCCACATCGCACCCACCGAACTGCCCAGCGATGCGCCGCCCGTGAAGGAAGGCGGCCGCCTGCGCCGCCTGCAGGTGCAATGGCGCGAGGCCGTCGCGACGGCCCTGCTGGCGCTCAAGGGCAACCGGCTGCGCACGGCCCTGTCCATGCTGGGCATCAGCATCGGCATCGCCTCCGTCGTCAGCATCGTCGCGCTGACCACCGCCGCCCGTGACTCCATCGAGACGGACCTCAGCAGCCTGATCTCAGGACGCATCCCCGTCTGGCGCGGCAACCCCGCCCTGCCGCCGGGCGCCGTGCCCCAACCCTTCCGGCCGCACGAGATCGACTCGCTGCGCGCGCTCAATGGCGTCAAGAGCATCACACTGAACCGCCAGATGCAGCTGACCGCCCGCCACCAGTCGCGCGACGCGATGCTGGAGGCCATCGGTGGCGACACGGCCACGCTGAAGGCGCGCAAGCTCAAGCTCGTGCAGGGCCGCTATCTCAGCGCGATGGATTACGAGACCCGCAGCCAGGTCATCGTGCTCGACGAAAAATCGCGCGACGCGCTGTTCAAGAAAGGCGAGTCACCACTGGGCCAGCTCGTCTTCGTCAACCCCGGCATGGCGCCTGACGCCCAGGCCGCCCAGCAGCCAGGCGCGCCGCCACCGCCCACCGCCGCCCTGCCCTTCACGGTCGTCGGCGTCGTCGCACCCGAGGGCGGCGCCTTCAGCTTTGGCAGCTGGCTGGGCCAGCTCTACATCCCGCACACCACCTTCTCGCGCAAGCTGGACGCGCGCGCCGACGTCGACAACTTCGACGTGCTGCTGGACCTGACCGTGCCGCCCCAGCAGGTGCGCGAGCAGATCATCCACCGCCTCAAGGCCCTGCACGGCCGCGAGGACTTCGGCACCTGGAACGGCGAAGAGGAGTTCCGCAAGTTCCAGAGCGTGACCAGCGCGATGGCGGCGCTGTTCGCTGGCGTCGCGGCCATCTCGCTGCTGGTGGGCGGCGTGGGCGTCATGAACATCATGCTGGTGTCAGTGTCCGAGCGCACCCGCGAGATCGGCATCCGCATGGCCGTTGGCGCGCGCCAGGGCGATGTGCGGCTGCAGTTCCTCATCGAGGCCGTCGTGCTGTGCATCCTGGGCGGCCTTGTGGGTGTCTGCCTGAGCTGGCTGGCGGCCCAGGCCGTCAACGCGGCCCAGCAGCATCTGCATGTGGTCATCAGCTGGGCGGCACTCGGCGTGGCCTTTGCGGTGTCCAGCGGCGTAGGCCTGGTGTTTGGCACGCTGCCCGCGCGCCGTGCGGCGGCTCTCAGCCCGGTCGACGCGCTGGCACGGGAGTAGAAATGGAGCCCCTCGTCCAAGGAGAACCTTGGCCGGTCCCCCGAGGGGACGGCGATGCTTGCGGCATCAAGCCGCAAGCACATCGCCAGAGCGGGCCGGCTAGGGAGCGGCCCGTCGCTCGTCCCGCCAGATTCACGAGGTATGCGACGCGAGGCGAATGGACAACTGATATGAAAACGAGACAGACCCTGATCGTCCTGGCCGCCGCCCTGCTGCTGGCCGGCTGCGCCGTCGTCCCCGCGGCCAAGGCACCTGACGTACTGGTGCCCACCGCCTGGAGCCTGGGCAGCGGCGACGTGGCGCCTGACTGGGCCGGCCTGCTGGACCCTCAGCTCGCCGCCCTGCAGGCCCGGGCGCTGGAGGCCAACCGCGACATCGCCCGCGCCGCGCTGAGCTGGAAGCAAGCGCAACTGCTGGCCGAGCAGAGCGCGCTGCGCTGGTCTCCGAGCGCCAGCCTGTCGGCCAATGCCAGCCGCCCGATCGAGACGCAGAGCAGCACGCGCAACGTCGAGGTCGGCGGCGTGACGATTCCCGTAACGACCTCGACCGGCTGGAGCCGCAGCTATGGCGCCTCCGTCGGCGTCGGCTACGAACTCGACCTGTGGGACCGCCTGGCCCAGAGCACGGCCGCCCAGCGCGCCAATGCCGAAGCCACGCGCACCGACATCGAGGCCGCCCGCCTGTCCATCCGCAGCCAGGTGGCCGAGGCCTACTGGACGCTGGCCGCCATCCGCGCGCAAAAGCCGCTGGCCGAGACCCAGCTCGCGCTGACCCGCGAGACGCTGGAGCTGACGCGGCAGCGCGTGCGTGAAGGCAAGCTGCTGCCCATCGAGCTCGACAAGATCGCGGTCAATGTGCAGGCCGCCGAGTCGCGACTGGCGGACCTTGCCGCCGACGCGCAGCTGCAGCGCCAGATCCTGGCCCTGCTGCTCGACGAGCCCCTGCCCGGCCCCTCGCCCGAGGCTGCGCTGCCGGCGGGTGAGCCACCACGCTGGCGCCTGGCCGAGCCCGCCGAGGTGCTCGCGCGCCGCCCGGATGTGCAGAAGGCCCGCTTCGGTGTGGATGCGTCCCTGGCCCGGCTGCGCGTCAGCGAGGCCGACCGCTACCCGCGCCTGTCCTTCTCCGCGGGCCTGAGCACTGGCGGCAGCCATGCACGAGACTGGTTGTCGCAGCCGCTGGCGTCTCTCGGCACCAACCTCATCGTGCCGATGATCGACTGGCAGCGCCTGTCCCTGCAGCGCGACGGCGCCCGCACCGAACTCGACGCGGCCGCACTGACCCTGCGCGACACGCTGCAACGCGCGCTGGCCGACATCGAGACCCAGCGCATCGAGGCCGAGCGCGTGGCCCAGCAGCTTGCCGCCAACGAAGGCCGGCTGCGCGAGGCGACCGAGAACGAGCGCCTGGCCGCGCTGCGCTACGAGGTGGGCGCCGTGGCCCGCGCCGACTGGCTGCAGACGCGCAGCGCCGTGCTCGACGCCGAGCAGGGACGCATCCGGCTGCGGCTGCAGCAATGGGTCAGGCAGGCGGCCCTGTTCAAGTCCCTTGGCGGCGCATGAGCCCAGACAGGCTCAAGGTCCTCTTCATCTGCAGCCGCAACCAGTGGCGCAGCCCGACGGCCGAGCAGGTCTTCCGCCGCCACCCGGCCCTGCACGTGCGCTCGGCCGGCACCAGCGCCAGCGCGCGCAAGCAGGTCAGCGCTGCCGACCTCGAGTGGGCCGACGTCATCCTCGTCATGGAAAGCAAGCACCGGTCGCGCCTCATGCAGGACCACGCCGCATCGCTGGCGGGCAAGGAACTGCATGTGCTGGACATCCCGGACGACTACCGCTTCATGGACCCCGAACTGGTCGAACTGTTGCAGACAGCTGTGCCCCCGCTGCTTCGGCTAGGCTGACGGCATGCGTTCTACCTCCTCCTCTTTTCTGCAGCGGCGCGCTGCCCTCGCGCTGATCGCCGCGGCATTGACGGCGCCAGTCATCGCCGCCACGCCGGTTCAGGGCTTCAAGGTCGTCAAGAGCTACCCGCACGACGGCCAGGCCTTCACCCAGGGCTTGTTCTTCCACGACGGCTTCCTGTTCGAAGGCACCGGCCTGCGTGGGCGCTCCAGCATCCGCAAGGTCGAGATCGAGACCGGCAAGGTGGTGCAGCAGGTGGACCTGCCGGCCGAAGTCTTCGGCGAAGGCATCTCGCAATGGGGTGACCGCCTCATCGGCATCACGTGGACGGAGCAGACCGCCTATGTGCTCGACCTCAAGACCTTCAAGCTCTGGCGCAAGTTCTCCTACCCCGGCGAGGGCTGGGGCCTGACGCACAACGACCGCGAGCTGGTCATGAGCGACGGCAGCCCCGATCTGCGCTTCCTCGACCCGCTGACCTTCAAGGAACTGCGCCGCGTGCGCGTGACGGCCGACGGCAAGCCCGTCGACCAGCTCAACGAGCTCGAGTGGGTGGACGGCGAGGTGTTGGCCAACATCTGGCAAACCGACCGCATCGCCCGCATCGACCCGAAGACTGGCCGCGTGACCGGCTGGATCGACCTGAGCGGCCTGCTGCCTGACAACCTGCGCAGCAGCCCGGATGCGGTGCTCAACGGCATTGCCTATGACGCCAAGACCAAGCGGCTGTTCGTGACCGGCAAGCTGTGGCCGAAGCTGTTCGAGATCCAGCTGACCAGGAAATAGTTCAACGGCAGACTTCGGTCCCGAAGTCAAAGACGATCTCCCAGCCGCCAGCCGGCTTGCGCCGCCACACCGACTGGAAGCGCGCCGTCACCTTGCCATCGGGGTCCAGCACCGGGCCCGTCGTGCGGGCTAGGTCGCCGCTCGGCAGCACCAGCACCAGGTCGGGTGACCAGCTGAAGGGCGGCTTGGGCGAAGTCAGCAGGCCGTTCCAGGCCGCCATGACGGCGTCGGGACCGTGCAGCGGCGCCTTGCCCATCCAGATGGTGTCGGGCGCCAGCATGCGCCGAAACCCCGCCACGTCACGTGCTGCGAAGGCCGCGGCAAAGGCGGTCTCGGCGGCGCGAGCCTCTTCGACCCGCCTGGCGATTTCGTCGGCTGACGGCCAGCCTGGTTCCGACGCGGCCGAAGCAGCGGCAGGCAGCGTGGCGGCGGCAAGCAGGGCATGGCGGCGGGTGGTCATCGGCTTCTCCGTTTTCTGGAAGCCGCGAGCATGCCTCGCGGGCCACGCCCTGCCTCAAGTCACCCAGCGCGTTTGCGGTCTTGCTCGTGTTGCTCGGCACCCGGGATCGGCAGCAACCACGGCTCGCCCCTCTTCGTCACCCGCTCCCCGGTAGACGCGGGCCGGATCCAGAAGTACTGGCCGGTCCGCCGAGCGTGAGCTGCCGCTCACGCCGCCTGGCGCTTGCACGTAAAAAAACCGTTCAGCGTGAGGCGGCCTTGAAGCGCGTCGGAGCTCAGCAGCGTGGGCTGATCCACGTCAGGCGAATGAAAAAGGGAGCCGTCGTAGAAGATGGCGCGGTTCCAGACTGCGAGGACTTTGGCCACACGCGCGAAATGCGCGTTGTCGCCTTTCATGTAGCCCGGCTCTAACCCGTAGCGCGCACTGAAAGTCGGGCCGTCCAGCTTGAAACTGTCCTCCAGCACGCGGTCGATCTCTTGCGGGTCCCGCAGTGGGCGATAGAAGCTGGTCCCCCCCAGCGCGGGGTCATGAAACAAATACAGCACACTGGCTGCGCACAACAAACTTCGGTCGACGAGCACAACGTCGCGGTGGCATAGCCAAAGCCGGTGATCAAGCGCCTCGGGAGGCGTGTTCAGCAATGACAGCCGCGCCTCCTGATGCAGCGTGCGACGACCACCGAGCGGCGCGCGCGCATGCTCCGCGAAGAAATCGGCCATCCGCTCGCCCAGCACCTTTGGCGCGTCGAGCACCAAGCCCGGATAAGGAAAGTGCGTCGGCGGCCGGAAAGCTTGCGAGGCCGCCCATTGGCGCACGCCCTCCGGATTGGCCAGGACGTTGTCCACCACCACGCAGTGGCTGCCATGCGGCAGAGGCACGACCCGCACTTGCGGCTCGGGATGAAAAAAACGACCCTCGGCGTCCAGCCACTCTGTCAACACGGCGGTCCTCCCCAACCTGTCTTGTGTTCGTTCATCCTGGAAACCGCGGCGGGCTCGTCCGAAGGGCTGCGATGGCGAGGTGCGCAGTTCTGCCCGAAAGGAAGGAGCTACGCGGCCAGCGTACTGGCAGCGTTGTCTTTCGACGGGTGAACATGGCGGTGAGCCAACACGGCTGACGGCCCGTCAACTGCGGTGTCCAGAATGATAGGTGAGGCCAGCGCTGGCGCCGGTCGTCCAGCCTGCAGGGGACGCCCCAGCCTTCCAATTCTCAGAACGCCGCAATCCCCGTCTGCGCCCGCCCCAGGATCAACGCATGGATGTCATGCGTGCCCTCATAGGTGTTCACGACCTCCAGGTTGACGAGGTGGCGGGCGATGCCGAACTCGTCGGAGATGCCGTTGCCACCGAGCATGTCGCGCGCCATGCGGGCGATGTCCAGGCTCTTGCCGCAGCTGTTGCGCTTCATGATGGAGGTGATCTCCACGGCGGCCGTGCCCTCGTCCTTCATGCGGCCCAGGCGCAAGCAGCCTTGCAGGCCCAGCGTGATCTCGGTCTGCATGTCGGCCAGCTTCTTCTGCACCAGTTGGTTGGCGGCCAGCGGCTTGCCGAACTGCTTGCGGTCCATCGTGTACTGGCGGGCGGTGTGCCAGCAGTCCTCGGCGGCGCCGAGCGCACCCCAGGCGATGCCGTAGCGCGCGCTGTTCAGGCAGGTGAACGGGCCCTTGAGGCCGCGCACCTCGGGGAAGGCGTTCTCTTCGGGGCAGAACACCTTGTCCATGACGATCTCGCCGGTGATGGAGGCGCGCAGGCCCACCTTGCCGTGGATGGCCGGTGCGCTCAAGCCCTTGGCGCCCTTCTCCAGCACGAAGCCACGGATCTGGCCGCCGTCGTCCTTGGCCCAGACGACGAACACATCGGCGATGGGGCTGTTGGTGATCCACATCTTGCTGCCGGTCAGCTCATAGCCGCCGTCGACCTTGCGGGCGCGCGTGATCATGGAGCCGGGGTCGGAGCCGTGGTTGGGCTCGGTCAGGCCGAAGCAGCCGATCCACTCGCCGCTGGCCAGCTTGGGCAGGTACTTCTGCTTGGTGGCCTCGTTGCCGAACTCGTTGATGGGCACCATCACGAGCGACGACTGCACGCTCATCATCGAGCGGTAGCCCGAGTCGACACGCTCCACCTCGCGGGCGATGAGGCCGTAGCTGACGTAATTCAGGCCGGCACCGCCGTATTCGGCGGGGATGGTCGGGCCCAGCAGGCCCAGTTCGCCCATCTCGCGAAAGATGCTGGCGTCGGTCCTCTCGTTGCGGAAGGCCTCCAGCACTCGCGGCTTCAGGCGGTCGGTGCAGTAGGCCGCGGCGGCGTCGCGCACCATGCGTTCATCGTCGGTGAGCTGCTCGTTCAGCAGCAGCGGGTCGTCCCAGTGAAAGCTTGCCTTGGTGGCCATGGTGCGCGTCCTAATGAGCAACGCCCGGCAAAAGCGCCGGGCGCGAATGGCAGAAGTATTGCGCCGCGGCCCGATTCGTGTCCAATTCAAGAAACGACTTCGACGATTCGCAATGCCTATCGACACCGTTACCCGCTCCTTGGAGTTCCGCCACCTGCGCTACTTCATCGCCCTGGCCGAGGAGCTGCACTACGGCCGCGCCGCCCAGCGCCTGGCCATCTCGCAGCCGCCGCTGTCGGTCGCCATCCAGCAGCTGGAGGCCAGCGTCGGCGCCCGCCTGTTCGACCGCGACAGCAAGGGCGTGCGCCTCACGCCCGCGGGCGACGCCTTCCGCACCAGCGCGCAAGCCCTGCTGGACCGCGCCGAAGACGCCTGCGCCCTCGCCCGTGAGGTGCAGGCCGGCGAGGTGGGGCGGTTGCGCCTAGGCTTTGTCGGCTCCACGCTGTTCAACGGCCTGTCCGCCTGGTTGCAGGCCTTCCAGGCCAGCCATCCCAAGGTCGAGGTGATCGTCATCGAGTTGAACTCGCAGGACCAGATCGAGGCCTTGCTCCGCGAGGAGCTTGACCTCGGCCTCGTCCACACCGACCGCCTGCCGCCCGCCCTCACCTCGCAGCCGCTCTATAGCGAACCCTTCCTCGCCTGCCTGCCCGCCAACCACCCGAGCGCCAAGCTGAAGAAGATTCCCTTGGCGACGCTGAGCGACCAGCCCTTCATCCTCTTCTCCCGCAAGGGCTCGCCCGACTACCACGCCCGCATCGTCGAGATCTGCCGCCAGCACGGCTTCTACCCGCGGCTGCAGCACGAAGGGCGGCACTGGCTGTCGGTCGTGTCGCTGGTGGCGCAGGGCATGGGCATCAGCATCGTGCCGGCCGCCTTCCAGCGCGCGGGCGTGCAGGGCGCGGTGTTCCGGCCGTTGGCCGAAGCCATCGAGGCGTCTGCGGTGTTTGCGGCGTGGCGCAAGGATGCCGAGGCGGTGCTGCGGGAAAGCTTCCTGGCCGCACGGCCAGCGAGCTGACCGGCCCCGGTGCAACTTTTCATCGCCGCCATCCCGCAATCTGTCGCACCGCAGCAGCGCCGCCGGCCCCGGCTGAGCAAGATGCAGGCTTCGTTCGACTGATCCGACAACTTTTTTCATGACCCGCTCCCGCTTTTGCGCCCGATTCGGCGCCGCCTTGCTCTCCCTCCTGCTCGCCCCGCTGGCCGGCGCGCATGCTGAACCCACCGGCGGCGAATGGGCCGGCCTGATCGAGGTGGCCGGCCGCCCCTCCTTCTGGCGCCTGCGCACCGAACTCGTCGACAACCAGCCGCGCCTGGCCTATGCCATGCCCGGCGGCGGCGTGAACGCCGGTGGCGATTGGCAGCCGCTGCCCGGCGCAACGATGGGCGATGGCCGCATCGGCTTCACGTTGCCGGCTGCGATGGGCGGTGGCTCCTGCACGGCCCGGCGCGAGGGCAAGGCACTGCTCTCCGCGGCGACCGACAGCTGCCGCCTGTCGATGGTGCAGGTCGCGACGCCGCCGCAGCCCGCCATCACACCCGGCCTGTATCGGCTGCGTGATGGCCGGCTCGTGTCGATCGGGTCCTTCACCGACTTCCCGCAGCCGACCGTCATCGAGTTCGGCACCGGCCGCTGGGCCTTCCTGTTCGAGCGCGGCGCGGGCGAGGCCACCGCGGGGCCGTCGCTTCAATCGCCGTGGCCGGTGCGCCTGACGCTGAAGCGCCTGCCCGCGCAAGGCCAGGCCGACCGGCTGCTGTGGAGCGAGAACGGCGCCGCGCCGCAGATTGGCGAGCGGGTGGACATCGTCGAGCGCCCGATGCGCTGGACCAACGGGGCGCTGAGCCTGGGTGGCACCTTGATGCTGCCGCCCACACCCGGCCCGCATGCCGCCGTCGTGCTGTCGCCGATGTCCACCGACGCACCGCGCGAGGCCTACCGCCAGCAGGCCGAGTTCTTCGTCAGCCAGGGCCTGGCCGCCCTCATCTACGACAAGCGCGGCGTCGGCGAGTCCAAGGGCGACGTGCGCGAAACCGGCCTCACCGACCTGGCCGACGACGCAGTCGCGGCCGTCCGGCTGCTCAAGCAGACGCCGGGCGTCGACCCGCAGCGCATCGGCGTCTGGGGCCATTCCCAGGGCGGCTGGGTCGCCCCGATCGCGGCAGCGCGCAGCAGCGACGTCGCCTTCGTCATCGCCCAGTCCGGGCCGTCGGTCACCGCTGCCGAACAGGAGATCTATCGCGTCGAAACCAGCGCCCGCAACGAAGGCCTGAGCGCCGCGGACGTGGCCGAAGCGGCCGACTACGAGCGCCGCCTGATGCACTGGGTGAAGACCGGCGAAGGCCGCGAGTGGCTGCAGGACGCGGCGCGCACCAAGCTCGACGCGCGCTGGGCCCACCTCGTGGAGTTCCACGAGAAGCTGCCCGACGTGCCGAGCCGGCGCGCTCAGACCTTCTGGTACTTCGACCCCATGCCGTCCTACGCCCAGGTCAAGGTGCCCATGCTCGCCGTCTTCGGCGACCGCGACGCCTTCGTGCCGGTCGAGCGCAGCGTGGCGCTGCTGCGCCAGGCCCTCGCGCAAGCCGGCAACCGCGACCACCAGATCACTCTCCTCGACCACGCCGCCCACGGCCTGTGGGCGACCGACCTCGACAGCGGCCACAAGGCGGCCACGACGACGGGCTTTCACGCCGACTACTTTCCCACGCTGGTGCGCTGGCTGAAGGCGCACGGGCTGACCGGGCAAGGTACCGACAAGCGCTGACCGCCTGATCGCTCCAAGCGCACGCTCGCATACGACGGCGAAGCGGAGCCGGCCCGACGACTTGTTTCACATCAGCGGGTAAGCCCGATGGTCGAACTAATTGTTCGCGGCTCGAATTTATTTGCCCATGACAACGCTGCCATTCACAAGGTAGCGGTCATGGGCGATGACCCTTTCAACCATAACGGAGACATATGAAATCAATCCACCGCGCGTTGGGCGCTGCCGCCTTTGTCGTCATGTCCCTCGCCTCCCCGGGCGCGCAGGCCGCCACCTGGGGGGCCTCCTCGCCCGCCACGTCATCCTGCTCGGCCCCCAACCTGTTCGCCAGCTGGAACTACGGCAGCTACAACTTCAACAACGACGTCTGGGGCCCGTGCGGCGGTGCCGCCGTCGGCCCGCAGACCATTTGGGTCAACTCGAATGCCGACTGGGGTGTCTGGTCCGACCAGCCCAACACTGGCGGGATCAAGTCGTACCCGCACATCGGCTACGCGGTCAACCGCACCATCAGCTCGCTGTCGCAGCTGTCGTCCACCATCGCCGCCACCACGCCGGCCGGCGGCGCCTGGTCGTCGACCTTCGACGTCTGGGTGGGCAACAACGCCCACGAGATCATGCTGTGGCTGAACTACACCGGCACCGCGGCCGGCTGCGGCAACGTCAAACCCATCTCCTACAACTGGAACGCGCAAGGCTGCGCCATCCCCGTCTACACCAACGTGAACGTGGGCGGCTCGACCTGGAACGTCTACCGCGGCAACAACGGCGCCAACATGGTCTATTCCTTCCTGCGCACCTCGAAGACGAACAACACGACCATCGACGTGCTGGGCATCCTCAACTACCTGAGGAACCTCGGCTGGATGGCCGACCTGGTCGTGGGTGATGTGCAGTACGGCTTCGAGATCACGTCGTCGTCGGGCGGCATGAACTTCGGGTCGAGGAACTTCTCCGTCACCGTGAGGTAGCCGAGGCAAAGCGCGGCCAACACGGCCGCGCTTACATCCCCGTACACCTGGGCGTGCTCGCTGCGACGCACTTGTTTCAACATGGCCGCCGGCACTTCGGCCGGCGCCCTGTTGAAGAAGAACAAATGCAAAGCGACCCGATCAAAAAGAGCATCGGCGGGCTCGTCCTGCTGGCCACGGCCGCCGGCCTGACGGCCTGTGGCGGCGGTGGCGGCAGCCCCCTGCCGCCGCCAGCCCCATCGCCCGCTCCCACGCCCTCTCCTGCGCCGCCGCCACCTCCGCCGGCCCCTGCCCCGGCTCCCACGCCTGCCCCCGCGCCCGGCGCCGCGCCGCAGATCGGCGGCTGCGACGTCTTCCCCGCCACGGCGGTGTTCAACACGCGCATCGACGACGCGCAACGCTTCCCCGCGCACGCCAGCAGCGCGGCGTGGATCACCAGCATCGGCGCGACGAGGTCATTTCATCCCGACTGGGGCACCAGCGAAAACCAGCAGCAGCCGGCCGACTACTACGGCATCCCGTACAACGTGGTGGACGGCAGCACTGCCGCCACGGCCACCACCAGCTGGCCGACGGTGGCCTTCAATCCCACCGACCCGCGCGCGGGCAGTGGCGACGGCGCGCCCGACGAGAGCGACTGCGCCGCGCCCGTGGGCGGCGGCTACAGCCTCGTCCGCGACTGCACGACGTTGACCGCGCCCAACCGCCGCTTCCCCTTCCCGCGCGACGACCTGCTCAAGGCCGAGGGCGGCGCCTGCAATGACGCCCAGCAATGCGGCGACCGCCATGTGTTGGTGGTCGAGCAAGGCAGCTGCCGGCTGTGGGAGAGCTACGCCAGCTTCAAGCTCAACGCGCAGTGGTACAGCTACTCGACAGCCGCGTGGGACCTGAAGAGCAACGCGATGCGCCCCGACACCTGGACCTCGGGCGACGCCGCCGGCCTGCCCATGCTGCCGCTGCTGGCGCGGGCAAACGAAGCCAGCGCCGGTGAGATCCGCCATGCCTTGCGCGTCACGCTGCGCGACAGCGTACTGGCCCGCAGCCACGTCTGGCCGGCGCGCCATCACGCCGGCGGCGAGACGGCCGGCGGCGTGCCCTTTGGCGCCGTGCTGCGCCTGAAGGCCAGCTTCGTACCGCCGGCCTCCTGGAGCGCCCAGGCCAAGGCTGTTGCGGTGGCGATGCAGCGCTATGGCCTGTACGTCGCCGACATCGGCTCCGACCTGTACGTGCAGGGCGAGCCCAGTGCGCAGTGGCAGGACGCGACGATTTCGAACTTGAAGTCGCTGCGGGCGTCGGACTTTGAGTTCGTGGACATGGGCGTGGTCACGGGTGATAGCCGGTTCAGCGGGGATTCATTCCAGGCGAGTTGGTAGTCATCCCCCTCGGTCTGCAGTGGCCGACCGGCGCCTGACGCACCACACGGCCGCTAACGCCGCCAGCACAAGGGCCGCGCTTGCGGGTTCAGGGTTGGTGCGGTGCTCGGGCGACTCCGCGATGGCGGCAAAGATCGTGCCGCTGCGCACATTGCCCGTGACCGGGCTGAGGTACTGAACGGTCAGGGCGCCCGCCAACTCGCCGAGGCGTGCGCTGGTGGACTTGCCATCCTCCGGATCGATATAGCCAATGTTCGCGGCCTCACCGGCGTCGATGCTTCCGTCGCCGTCGTCGTCGCTCCAGAACAAAGAGGTCAGCGTGACGTAGTGGCCACCGTCGGTGCCGAAGTCGAGCAGCAGCTCGATATCCTGGTGGTGGCTCAACTCGTTCAGCAGGAATTGCGGCGTCGGGTTGGTTTCGTCGATGTTGTCGGGCTTGGCACCGCCCTCAACCGGATCCCAGTCCTTCACTTGCCCGTGGATGACAGTGGTGTTGGGCGCCACCGTGTCGAAGTACTTCTGCTTGCCGTTGATGAAGTTCGTGATGTGAGTGCCCTTCTCACAGCAGGTGTCCATGTAGTTCTTCGCCAGGTCGGCGGCAACCGCAATAAGTTCGGCTTGAGTGGGCTTGGTGCCATCGACTGCCGGGATCAGCTTGGAGCCGTAGATCAGGGAGTACTCGCGCTGCAGGAAGACAAAGGAGTTGACGGCTGCCACCGGCCCGCAGGCCATGTTGGGACAGGGAGCCACATTCTTCTGAGACAGATCACCGAACTTGTCGACGTCCTCATGCTCAAAATGCACCACCGGCACGGGGTCGGCCAGCGCTGGCGTACAGAGCAGGAGGCCTACAAGTGCGGCAAGAAGCCAAGAGCTGCGAACCGCTCGCGAAACGTCGATGTTCATGCTGCGCTCCCCGCGTGCCGAATCCGGCAACGTCCCGTTTTGCGCCTGCATCGCTGGCCTGTCAACGGCAACAGGCGGTGGTCGCGCCCGGCACATCCTCTACCTGCACGATGAATTGCTCGCGGGCAAACGGGCGCGCACGATGCCCGGCAAGACTTAAAACTTTAAACCTGACCCCGATCCTCGCTTTCAGCTTCTCCGACGGCGAGGGCCGTTGCATGTCGGCAGGCGCATGCAAATCGCATTCCGTTCGCCACGAACGTACATTTTTGCAGCTGATCAGGCGGGGTGCTGAGGCTTTTGCGTTAGACGAAGCCAGGCCTCAACTGGAGCGATCCAAGCCATCGATGGCAGGCGTGGCGAATGTCGGCTGCCACTTCGGTTGCCGCTTCGCCGAGTCGGCCCTCGCGCAGCTGCATCGTGAACTCCGCACGGGGCAGGTCGGGAAGGATGTCCCCCGTCGGAACAGCGCGCAAACCCGTTGCCATGAGGGACGGCGTGAGAGGCGTTACCGCAAAGCCCGATGCCACCGCAGCCAGCAAGGCGCCGGAACTCTGGGCCGTCAGTGCGATATGCCAGCGTCGCCGATGCCCTGCCAGGGCGACAAGCGCCGCATCACGGTAGGGACAAGGCTCGGAGAGAAAGGCCATCGGCACAGGCCGTGCAGGGTTCAGGAAGGAGCGCTCCGAGAAGGCCCAAACCAGCGGTTCGCTCCAGAGGAGTTCGCCCACACCGGAGCCGCCGCACCGCCCGCCAATCGAGATGTCCAATGCGCGCCGCCGCGTGAGCTCGGACAACGCAATGCTGATTCCTCCGGTGACTTCCAGTTCGACCTCGGGGTACTTCTCGCGAAACCTAGTCAGCGCAGCGAACAGCCAATCGGCCGGAAGGCCTTCCGAGCAGCCGATGCGCACCGTATCGCGGATGCGCCGCGCAGCGCCCAGATGAAGGACGGCGTGATCGTTCAACGTGAGGATGCCCCTTGCGTAACCCAGCAGGACCTCTCCCTGTGCTGTCAGCCGAAGCGAACGGGTGGTGCGCGCGAAGACGCGGCATCCCAGCTGAGCCTCCAGTCGCTTGATCTGGGCGCTGACCGCCGACTGCGTCAGACGCACTCGCTCCGCGGCACGCGAGACGCTCCCCAGATCGGCAACAGAGACAAAGCTCCTGAGGAGCTGCGGATCAATGAGCATGATTCAGTGAGATTACTTCTGAAAAGTCTCATATTAAGTTGATTGAGGTCTGAGGAGGTTATGCCTACTCTCCGTTCCGTCTCGGACCTCCAGCCCACACTCCATGAAACACCTCCTGTACATCGAGGCCTCCCCTCGCAAGACCCAATCGGCCAGCATCGACGTGGCGAAAGCGTTCATTCAGCGTTGCGAGCAGCGGCACCCGAAAAGCGTAGTCGTTACGCTCGACCTCTGGTCGCTAGACCTTCCTGAAGTCTCTGCCGAGTTGCTGGAAGCCAAGTACGCCGGCATCAACGGCACGCCTCTGACACCGGTGCAGCAGCATGCGTGGGAGCGCGTGAAGTTACTTGGCCAAGCGTTTCACGCGGCCGATCACATCTTGCTGTCGGTGCCACTGTGGAACTTCGGCATCCCCTACAAGCTGAAGCACTTGATCGATGCGGTGTCCCACAAGGACATCCTGTTCAGCTTTTCCCCGGAGGAAGGAGCGAGAGGCTTGCTCGGCGGCAAGGCCGCCACGCTGGTTCTGGCTCGAGGACTGGACTATGCCGCGGACGGCGTGGGCAGCTTCCACTCGCTCGACTTTCAGAAGCCCTATCTCGAAGCCTGGCTGAAGTTCGTCGGCATAGAGCGCATCAACACCATCACGGTGGACAAGACGCTTTACGGACCGGAGGTAAACGCATCCGTTCGGGAGTCGGCCCGGCGCGAAGCGATCGCCGTAGTGGACGGCCTCGATTGAAGGGGGAGGTCGAGTCGCGCGAGCCGGGTTGCTACACACCTTCGTCGCACGCGGGGCGCCGATGGCGACGATCAGTCGCCCTTGCTGCGCGACCAGATCGGATCGGGGTCGATCAGATCGCGGATCGCACGGATCGGGGTCAGTCCCTTAATCTAAAGGCCCACGAAGGAGCCGCAGAGCATCGCAGGGCGCCGAGGCACGTGCGCAGCACGCTTCGTGAACTGACTCCGCGCAACTGTTTGACCAGAGCGTAGCGGCGGGAGTTTTGCCCAGGTCTCGGCGACCGAGACTGAGGAGGGACCGAGCGCAGCACCTGCGTGCTGCGCGACGCCTGTCGAAGGACATGCCGCCTGCAAGCGGCACGGCGCACAGGGAACCCCTCGCAACGCGAGGGGCGGCGGAACCGGGGCAGCTTCTTTGCTTACTTTGACTTCGCCGAACCTTCGGTTCCTTGGGCGCCCAAGAAAGCGAGTCGCCCGCGGGGGCGAACTCCCCGCTGGACCTCACGCGTTAAGCCAAAGTCGCGACATACGCACTATCCACATCGCGGCAACGCCCTAGTGACACACGCCGCATGCTTGAATTGCTATCCCGCGCGCAGGCCGTCCAGAGCATCCAAGAGCCCGCCGCAACCAGGGGCAGCTTGGAGACAAACCCATGACGACGTCACTTCGGCAGTTGGCCCACCGCCTCCTGCTCGCCGCCACGACCGCAGCGCTGGCCACCACCGCCCACGCCCAGATCACCATCGGCCAGACCGCCGGCCACACCGGCCAGGTGGCGGCCAGCGTCGGTGAGGCGACGAAGGGCGCCAAGCTCTACTTCGACATCGTCAACGCCGGCGGCGGCGTCAATGGCCAGAAGATCAACCTGGTGTCGCTTGACGACAAGTTCGACCCCAAGATCGCCGTCACCAATGCCAAGCAGCTGATCGACCAGGGCGTCATCTCGCTGTTCCTGAACCGCGGCACGCCCCATACGCAGGCCATCATGCCGCTGCTGACCGAGCACAAGGTACCGCTGGTGGGGCCGTCCACAGGCGCCATGGTGCTGCACAAGCCGGTGCACCCCTGGCTGTTCAATGTGCGCGCCACGTACCAGCGCGAGGCCGAGCGGGCCATCGAGCACCTGAGCCTGATCGGCATGGAGCGCATCGCCATCGTGCAGGTGGACGACTCATTTGGCGACGACGCCGTGCAGGGCGCCATGGCCGGGCTGACCAAGACGAACAAGAAGCCGGTGGCCCACGAGAAGTACGACCGCGCCAAGCCCGACTTCGGCCCCATCGTGCCCAAGCTGTTGGAGAAGCAGCCCCAGGCGGTGATGTTCATCGGCTCGGGCACGGCCGTCGTGCAGGGTATGAAGGCGGTGCGCGCCGCGGGCTCGAATGCGCAGCTGGTGACCCTGTCCAACAACGCCTCGATGGGCTTCATCAAGGACCTGGGCGACATCGGCTATGGCGTCATCGTCAGCCAGGTGTTCCCGTATGAACGATCCATCGCCAAGCCCATCATCAAGGAGATCTCCGAGGCAGCCCAGAAGGCCGGCGTGGACGTGACGCCCACCGTCGTCGAGGGCTATGTGTCGGCCAAGGTGCTGGTGGAAGGCCTGAAGCGCGCCGGCAAGCAGCCCACGCGCGACGGCCTGCGCAAGGCGCTGGAGGGCATGAGCCGCTATGACCTGGGCGGCATCGAGCTGGGCTACAGYCCGACCGACCACAGCGGCCTGGACTATGTGGACCTGGCCATCATTGACCAGAGCGGCAAGTTCCGCCGCTGAGGGGCTGACCCGGCGCTCGCCCGCCCTCGCCTTCTTCTTCGCCTTCTTCCTCTTCTGCTAACGGCGCGGCTTCGCGCACACCCCAGCACGCCCCTCTTCCTCCCGATTGATGAAGGCGCCGGAGTGCACCGGCGCGCGCGGCCATGGAGGGCCGCCCAGCAGCCCGCTCCCGCCCTGTGTTCTGCGGGATGGCGCCTGCTCGCCCCACGTCCAACAGTCCGCCGCCTAGGCCGGCGCATGCATGGGCCGCAGCAAGGCGAGGCAGGGACGTATGAAGAGCACCAGACAACATCTGTCCGACGAAAAGCTGCTGGCCGAGCTCATCACCAGCGTGCCGGTGGACGCGCTGCTATCCACGCTGCAGATCGTCTCCACCACGGTGCTGTCCGATCAGACCGAAAAAGGCAGGATGTTGCTGGCCGCGGACGAGCAGGCGCTGGGTGTGTTCAACCTGCACCTGGTGCCACCGCCTGAAGCGGTTCCCGAACGCGACTATTTCCTGTCCTTCGACGGCGCGCCTGGCGCGCGTACGGGCTTCCGGCTGGCGGTGTCGCTGGAGGAAGGCGCGCAGCGGCCGCTATTCAACCTGGCACGCTCGGTGGCATCGCACGGCCTGGTGGCCGCCACGCTGGCGGCAGACGGCCAGTCGCTGACGGCCGCCCCGGGCAACCCGCCGGTGCAGCTCGTCGGCCAGGGCCTGTTCCTGGTGATGCAGGGGCAGGCGCGTGGCAGCGTCAAGCTGAGTTTGTCGCCCAACCGCGAGGCGCCGGATGACGTCGTCGTGCTGCAGGTGCAGCCGCCCACGGTGCTGCTTGGTGGCACTGGCTTCGGGTTCGAGTTCACGCACGGCATCGTGCTGGACTTTTCCAGCGAGGCCGGGCCGGCGGACGGCGTGGTGGTCGACGGCGTCGCGCTCGCCACACCTGCGGACGCGCCCGCCTGGCAGGGCATTGCCGTCAACCGCGCGCGCTTCTTCCTGCCCCAGGGCGTGCCCTTCCTCGGCGGCCATGCGGTGGACGCCTGGCTGCAGCTCGGCCTGCCGCCCACGCCGGGCATCGACCTCATCGTGCAGGCCCAGGTGCCGGCCGACGGTGACCGGCCGGCCATTGCCGTGCGCATCGAATGCCGCGACCCCACGGCGACGGGGCTGGACGGCTTCGTGCCCACGTTGGTCGAGGCGGTGATGGAGCTGCCCCTGAACGGCCGCACCGAGAACTTCGGCCAGGCGCTGACGTTTGCGGCCGGCACGCCGGTGCTGGCGCGGCTGCGCTATGCGCGCAAGCCGGGATCGGCCGGCGCGGCGCCCGCGTCTGAAATGAGCCTGGCGCTGGAAAGCCAGGGGCCGGACGGGCTGCTGAAGATCGACAGCACGCCCGGCGGCCTGGGCGCCAAGATCGCCGTCACCGCGGCCACGCTGGCCACCGCGCTGATTGCCCAGCAGCCACCGCCGCCCGGCGGCGACGACAGCGGCGTGGTGCTGCAGACGCTGCTTGTGGCGGCCACGGGGCTGTCGAGCTTCCTGGAGCACGGCGAGCTGGTGCTGCACGGCGCGGAGTTGATCAGCAGCGGCGGCATGCTGCCGGCCGGCAAGGCGGCGCGGCTGAAACTCGACTACTCGGTGGCGGCCACTGTCACGGGCATCGATGTGGGCGTGCTGTCGGTGCAGATGCAGCCCAACCAGCCGCTGCGCGTGCGGGTGCGCGAGGTGGTGCTGAGCATCTTCCCCGACAAGCCCGGGCTGGAGAAATTCCACCTCGACTACGCCCGCAGCTCGATGGAGGTGGAGGACCCGGGCGGCTGGCTGGTGCAGGGGCCAGGCTCGCTGTTCGACGTGCTGGGCACGCGCTCGGGCCGCGGCTCGATGTGGATCGAGGTGGACCTGCGCTTCAAGCTCGACCTGGGGCCGGTGAAGGTCAGCGGCTGCACCATCCGCGGCACGCTCGACGAGAACGGCAAGCTCAGCGGCGAGCTGCGCGGGCTGGAAGCGTCCATCGCGCTGCAGCCCATGATCACCGGCAGCGGCGCGGTGATGCTGACGCCCAATGGCTTCCGCGCCGCGATGGATGCCAGCATCATGCCTCTGGGCAAGCTGGGCGCGAGCGCCGAGATCGAAACCGAAGGCGAGATGCTCAAGCTGGCGCTGGGCGTGGACCTGCCTGGCCCGCTGCCATTGGCCAACTCGGGCCTGGCGATCTACGGCGTGGGCGGCATGTTCGCGATCAACGCCAAGCCCAAGCCGGTGCCGCCGGGCGATGACCCGGTGCAGGCGGCGCTGGACTGGGACTACCGCGAAGCGGGCATGTTCGTGGAGGAAACGGGCGCCTTCAGCTTCGGCCTGGAGGCCGTGATCGGCACGGCGCCGGACATGGGCTTTACCTTCAGCGCCCGTGCCGGCCTGTTCGTGACCACACCGGACATCATCGTGCGCGGCTCGGTCGAAGGCCGCTATATGGGCCCGCGCATGAAGATCGCACGCGGCGGCAACGACCTGTCGCTGCTGCAGGCCAAGGGCGTCATCCTGGTGGACCCGGCCGACGGCGTCACCATTGCCGTCGAGGGCGAGTACAAGATCCCGCACATCGTCACCACCACGGTGCCCGTGGGCGCGCATTTCCCGACGGAATCAGCGGACTGGTTCATCCATCTGGGCGCCGACGGTTACCCCGCCGAAAGCCGTGAGCGCGGCCCGGTGCGCTCCATCTTCCTGCCCGACATCGTGGGCCAGAGCTCCGACGCCTATTTGATGATCCGCGGCAACGGCATCAACAACTGGCCGCGCGGCGGCACCTTTCGCGCCGCCCCGGGCAGCTTCGTCATCGCCTTCGGCGTCGGCTTCGACATCGTCTATGGCTTCAAGCCCGTGGTCTGGGCGGACGTGTTCGCGCGGGCCGACATCCTGGTGGCGACGCACCCGATGAGCTTCGTCGGCGCGGGCACCATCGGCGGCGGGCTGCACATCGGCATCTTCTCGGTGGGCATCGACGCGACCATCAACGTCGTGCTGGTGGACGGTTCCGACCCACACGTGAAGGCCGAGCTGTGCGGCAGCATCGACCTGTTCTTCGACGAGATCCGCAAGTG
The DNA here is from genome assembly GCF_054049415.1 of Roseateles sp. P5_D6. Taxonomy (NCBI): domain Bacteria; kingdom Pseudomonadati; phylum Pseudomonadota; class Betaproteobacteria; order Burkholderiales; family Sphaerotilaceae; genus Roseateles; species Roseateles sp. P5_D6. The sequence continues at coordinate 20,646 of NZ_JBFUMK010000009.1, forward strand.
CGTGACGCTGGAGTACGGCAGCCCGTCGCCCAAGGACAAGGTGCCCGAGCCCGAGCACCCGCTGGATGGCCACGGGCATTCGCTGGTGGACGACCAATACCACCGCCTGGCGCCGCTGGCCACCAGGCCCGAGGATGCGACGCCCGAGAGTGCGGTGTGGCCCGACAGCATCCCGCTGCTGGCCTTCAGCACCGCGCCCAAGCTGTCGTTCGCCTCGGCGCAATTCCCCGATGCCGGCGGCTACCCCGAGGGCTTGCGTGCCAAGCCCCTCGGCAGCGATCTGCTCAGCTACGACTGGGAGCTGCTGGACGTGGCGCTGATCGACGCCACCGAGGCCGACGTGGTGGTCGCCGGGCCTTTCAGCAGTGCCTGGCACGGAGGCAAGCATGGCGATGCCGGCGGCCAGCCGCAGCCGGCCGAGCTGCTATTGCTGACGCCCTTTCGCGACCCGTGGATGCATGCGGTGGGCGACGCGGGCGCAGGCGTGGCGGAAAAGCCGCTGCAGGAGCTCGCCGACGTCTGTCATCTGCGGGCGGATGCACATTTCGGCTGGGCGCTGGGCGGCTCGGCCGCGCGCGAAGGCAGTGGTTTCCGGTTGCCGCCCGACCCGCACAGCGCCGACCCGCTGCAAAGCCAGGTGCGGGCGCGCGTGGAGCTTTTGCTGACGCAGCCCGCGCTAGCCCCCGTCGTGCTCGACAAGACCGCGGCGAACCTGCTGCCCCTGCACATGGGCTACACCGGCCCGCGCGTGTGGCCGTTCGCGCCGCAGTCGCTGGACGGGCGGCAGTTCAACGCCTGGCTCGACCCCGGCGCCGTGCAGTTCACGCCGCGCATCGACTTCGCCTTCCAGCGCGTGCAGCCGCGGCACGACCTGCGCATCGTGCCCGACGAGGCGCTGACGCAGCCGCGCCTGTGGCTGGTGGTGCGCGCCACCGACTGGCAGGCCAATGCCGCCGGGGCGCGGCCCTTCGTCGTCGTCGACGACCTGGCGCGCCGCTGGGCACCCGATCTGCAAGCGGATCTGGGCGACGGCTGGCTGGCCGTGCGCTGGCTGCCGCCCGCCGACGGCGCCGTCAAGCTCATCGAGGCGAGCTGCGTCGCAGGGACGCGGCTGGGCTTGCTGGCGCTGGGCGGCATCACGCTGTCGGCGGCCGCTGCCGCTGCGGCGCGCAATGCCGCCACGGCTGCCGAAGCGGCCAAGCAGAAGAAGGCTGCCGACGACGGGCCGCCCAAGGCCGACGCAAAGCCATCGAAAACGCGCCGCGCCGTGCTCGACCCTGGGCGGCTGTACCGTATCGATGTGCGCATGCGCTGGTCCGGCACGCTGTACGAGGTGGATGACAAGGGCCAAAAGCAGGTGCTGGTGCCACAAGCCGCCGATGGCACGACCGACAGCGTGCGCAGCTACTGGTTTCGCACCGCGCCGCTGCTCGGGGCGGGCGGCAAGCCGGCGCCCAGCACGCATGCCTATCTCGACCTGATTCACCGCAAGCGCGATTTCTTTGACCCGGCCATGCTCCAGCGCTACCTGCTGGGCTATGAGCCCGCGCAGAGCGAACTGCACCGGTTTGCCCACGACCCCGTGCGCATGCGCTTCGCACCGGGCCACGTGGCGCTGCTGGCCGCCGCCTACAAGTACGAGCTGCTGTGCGGCCTGCGCCGGCTCGACCAGCCCGAGGAGGTGGAGCCCGACCAGTTGCTCGTGCCCAAGCTCGCCTGGGTCACCAGCACCACACAGCTGGCCGGCAGCGCCGCCCTCATCGCCAATGCCTATCTCGCCTCGACCTGCGGACTGGCGCCCAACGTGGCCGAGCTGCGCGTGGACGTGACGCTCACGCGCGACACCTGGTACGAGGTGTTCGCGCTGGCCAAGTCAAAGCGGGAAGGCGTGGCGGATGGGCGGCTGCCCGGCGTGAGCTTTCGCACCTCGCGCTGGGCCACCGGCACCGAGATGCTGGCGGGCCTGCACTTCCCGATCAGCGGTCTGGCGGGTCACCCGCAGGGCGACGTGGCGCTGCAGCCCGGCACGGTGTTGGCCGCGCAGGTCAGCAAGGGGGATGACGCCGCCTTCGATGCCTTCCTCGACAGCCTCGGGATGGACGGCTGGCCCACCGCCGCCGAGCCGCGCGTCAGCCTGCTGTGGCTGCCGCCGGTGGCCGCGGGAACACCTTGGCTGTGCGCCGGCGCGCTGATCGAATCGCCCGAGCCGGTGCACCGTGATGGCCGTTTCGATGTGACCGACCTGCAGCTCGTGAGCGGCGCCAACAGCGCCAACTTCAACGTGCGGCTGCGCGACCGCAGCGGCTCGCGGCTGCTGTTCGCCGCGTCCGTGCCCTTCGTGCCGCGGCGCACGCGGCGCGGCATTGGCTTCGCGTGGGTCATGCCCAGGCTGCGCCTGCATTGCACCGACCAGCCCATCGGCCTGCCACCCAAGCCGTTGCAGGGGCTGCTTGAAGTTCCGCTGCAGCCCAGTTTTGCCCAGGAGGCCGCATGAACAGCTGGCTCGTTGACCCTCGCTATTTCTCGGCCCACGCGGCGGCGGCCGGCATCGTCGCCCCCGACCCCGACCTGCCAAAGGGCACGCATCTGCGCCTGTTCCCGTCGGCGGCGCTCGGCTTTCCACTGGCGCCCTTTCTGGTGTGGCCGGTCGAGGCGTCCGCGACCGATGCGCCGGCCATGGACTGGTTCGCCCGCGACGGCCGGCTGCTGCCCGCGCTGAACCTCGACGCCGGGGGCGGCCAGCTCATCGGCCGCCGCCAGCTCGAGGCGCCCAGCGACGCCCGCGTGGCCGGCATCGAGGCGCGCTTCCAGGGCAGCGGCGAGCTGGCCCTGCTGGGCCGCAGCAGCGACCGTGTCGTGGCGGCTCGGTCTTCGCCGCGCTGGCTGGTGGCCGCGCCGCAGATCACCGGCCTGCGCCTGCGCGGCCGCGGTCGGGTCACGCTGCAAGGCTGGGGGATCTCKGCCGGGCGGGCGATCGAGGCGCTGCTCGGCCAGCAGCCCTTCGCCAGCCTGTCGCTGCCGATCGAGGGCGACCAGCCCTGGTATGCCGGCGGCGAAGGCGCCGTGGTTGCGCTGCAGCGCGCCGAGCGTGCGGCACCTGAGCGCTGGACCCGCCCCGACCGCCCCGACGGCCCCTTCGATGCGCTGCCGCCTTCTGCCGAACGCGCGCGCGTGGCCGCCTTGCAGGCCGACCTGGACGACGACACCCAACGCCTGGTGGGCGACGCGGAGAAGCCGCCGTCGCTGGTGCAGCGCACCCATCTCTGGGAGGCTGCGGTGGCCCTCAACGGCAAGCGCCGGCCGTGGCAACGCGCCACCGAATGGGTGCAGGGCAGCCTGCTGATGAAGGCGCTGGACCCTGGCGCAGGGCGGTACCTGGGCACCGCCACGCTGCTGGACAACCTGCTCGTGCCTGACAACCCATTCCAACCGCCTGGCGCACGCGGCTGGCTGGCGGCGGGCTTGTTTGCCGTCGGCCCGGCCATGCGCTTCGAGCTGCCTGACGCCGACGCGACGGAACTGGGCCTGATCGAGCGGCTGATGCAACTGCAACCTGGGCTGCGCGGCCCGGCCGAACTGGCCGTGCAGCGCCATGGGCTGACGCTGCGTGCCTTCGTGGCCACCGCCTTGGCCGCACCGCCGCCCGACCTGCCAGCCGCACCCGAGGTGCTGCTGGGCGATGCCGGCTGGCAACGCGAGGACGAGGGGCCGAGCATTCGGTTCCGCCAGCAGCTGCGCATCGCTACGCCGGCGCTGGCCACGCTGGTGGCGCTGGGCCGGCTGGAGGCCGACGGCTGGCGCACGCGCCATGACATGGTGGACCTGACCCCCGCCACGCCCGATGCCGACCCCGCCGAGCGCGCCGCCCCGCGCATGCTGGGCAATGCCGACAAGCTGCACGACGGCGTCTTCGGCATCGTGTCGGATGCCAACATCGACGCCGGCAACGCGCCCTGGAGCTACCGCGTGGCCCTGGCCGACGTGTTCGGCCGCTTCGGCGCGGCGACCGAGGTCGTCGTGCCGACGCCGCCGCGGCCGCCCATGCCGCAGCCGGTGCTGCGCTCACACCTGCAACTGGTCGGGCGGGCGGCTGGCGACGCGGCGGCCGTGGCCGGCAGCGTGCGCTGGTCGGTGGTGGTGCCCGCGCTGCACGAGATGACGGCCGGCTCGCGGCCCTTGTCGCGCGTCGTGATCGACCTTGATGGCGCGCTGCAGGCCGCCGCGGCGCCGCAGGACGGCGGCGTGCTGCACTTCGATTTCGAGCTGCCGGCGCTGCTGCCGATGGAGAGCCGCGCCGTCACCGCGACGGCGCATTTCGAGGACGACGAGGGCACGCCCGGCCCCACCGTGGCAGCGACCATCGCCCTCCACGACCCGCGCACGCCGCCGGTGCCGCAGACGGGCATCGCCATCGTCTGGAGCAGCCGGCCGGCGCCGGCGACCGATGTCGAGTTCCGGCTGCGCTTCACCGGCGTGGCCGGCGCCCGCTACCGCGCCTACCTGGCGGATGCGCGCGGCCTGGAGATCGCGCTGATGGACGGCGAGCGGCCCCGTACCCGCGCCGAGGTGGCCGTCGATGGCGCGCAGCGGGGCCTGGCAGGCCTGGGGCTGCGCGACCGTTTCCGCCTGCTCACCGACACGCCGCTGACGCCCGGCGGCGACGGCAGCGTGCTGTTCGACACGCGCCTGCCGCGGGCGCTGGAGACCGTGCAGTTCCTGCGCTTCGTGCCACTCAGCAGCCAGGGCAACGAGGCCGCATTCGAGAGCTGTCCGCTGCTGCCGGTGGCCGTGCCCAGCGACCGGCGCCCGCCCGCACCGCGGGTGGAGACCCGCGTCGACCCGGTCAGCGGCGTGGCCACCGTCACCGTGCGCGCGCCTGGCCTGGACCTGGTGGCGCTGCGCGCCGCCGAGCCGGGCCTGTTCGACGAACCACCGGCCGCGGACGCGCGGCCGCCCGAGTACCGGCTGCGGCGCGCCAGCGGCGGCGTGCCCGAGGCGCTCTACGCCCGCGAGATCGGCCGCGGCGTGCTGCGGCGCGACGGCGGGGAGTTCGTCGCCGAGGTGGACGACTCGCCAACGCCCGAGGGCTTGAGCGCCTACGTGCGCTACCACTACTGGGCCGAGCTGCGCATGCCGCCCGAGCGCCGCCTGCCGCCCGGCGTGGCCGAGATCCCGCTACCCGCCGGCGCCGTCGAGCCGCTGCAGCCGGCGCAGCGCCTGGACGCGCCAGGCGCGTTCAGCAGCGCGTCCGCGCCCGCGATGGCCATGTTCGTGCCGGCGGATATCCCGGCGTTGCCGGACGGCAGCGTGACGGCGACGGTCGGCGCCGGGGCCGCAGCCGGCACGTGGCGGCTGACGCTGGCGATCCGCGGCGGCCCGGTGGCCCACCCACGCGCGGTGGGCGGCTTCAGGGTGCAGGTGCATCTGAAGCTGGATGACGGCGACTGGGCGCCCGAGGCTGCCGCGGTGCCGCTGGACAGCGGCGCGCTGGACCTCGTCATCGAGCGTGCCGTGCCTGCCGTGCCGCCGGTGCCGGCCTTGCAGCTGGCGCTGGTGCTGGTCGACCCGGTCGGCCGCGAGGCGCCGCTGCTGCGGGTCGCCGCCACGCCGGTGTGACGCCGGCGGCGGTGGCTCAGGCCGTCATCGCCCTGGCCACCAGCAAGGTGTCGGTGAACTGCTCGAAGGCCACCACCCGCCCCGTCTTCAGCCGCCACACGTGAGCCACCCGCGCATGCAGGTCCTTGCCCGTGGCGCGGTGGCGGCCGCTGTAGTGGCCCAGGGCGACCAGCTGCTCGCCGCCGTCGATGAGCTGCTCCAGCGTGAAGCGATAGTCGTCCCAGTCACGGCCCAGCACCGCGAAGACGTTGCTGACGACAGCCGCGGGGCCGATCCAGGTGCCCGCGCAGGGGAAGCCGGCCATCTCCGTCCAGGCCACGTCGGGAGCCATGTCGGCCATCATGGCCAGGACGTCGCCGCGCGCCGAGGCGGCGTAGTGGTCGCTGATGATTTGCAGATTGCTCTTCACGCCTGCCTCCGGCTCACGAGGCACAGCCATCGATGCTGCAGAACGCGGCTGCGTCGCCGGGCTGCGCCGGCGCCTGGCCGAGCATGCCCTGCAAGGCGGCCGCGAAGTCCTGAGGCCGCCCCAGGTGGGCCGTGGCGTCCACGCGGCTGAGGCCGGCTTGGGTCTCCAGCACAAAGCTCGGGAATCCGCGCGCGCCCGTCTGCGCCATGAAGCTGCGCGTCTGCTCGATGTGGGCCTGCACCGGGCCCAGGCTCTGGCGGCCCAGCTCGGTCGCGAATTCCGCCCTTGGCAGGCCGATGGTGCCGGCCAGCTCGATCAGCACGGCGGGCTCGGCAATGCGGCGGCCCTGCACGTAATGGGCGGCCTGCAGCTCGGCCAGCATGTCCGCGCCACGGCCGGCAAGGGCTTCGGCGGCGAGGATGGCGGCGGTGGGCGGCTCGGAGTCGAACACCGCCTGTGGGTCGCACAGCAGGCCGTCGCGGTAGGCGTCGCCGAAGGGCTGGCCGGTGGCTTGGGCAATGCGCTGGTCATGCGCCAGCACGTAGGCGCGCAGCTCGGGCGTGACGGGCTGGCGTTGCGGGCCGGTCATCATGCCGCCGGCATGCAGGCGCACCGGCAGCAGGCCGCGGGCCGCGCGCACCAGGGGCGCGGCGCCCCAGCACCAGCCGCACAGGGGGTCGTAGATGTAGTGGAGGACAGGGCTCGTCATGGTGCTCACCAGGCCATTTCGCCCTTGTTGACCTTGGCGCCGATGTCCAGGGCCATGCCCAGACCGGCCTGGGGATACGCCTGCTTCATGGCGGCGATGAGGTCGGCGCCGGTCTTGGCCTTGGCGGCCTCGGCGTCGAAGCGGCGCAGGTAGTCGCGGGTGTAGCGGATGGCGCTGGTGTCGAGCGCGGTGCCGGCGGCCATGTGGCCGGGCACGACGGTGACGGGCTGAAGGGCCTCGATCTCGTCAAGCTGGGCCAGCCAGGCCTGGCGTTCGGCGGGCTTCTGGGTGTCGGCCGTCCAGACGTGCAAGTTGCCGAAGATGGCGATGTTGCCGGCCACGGTCTTGATGGACGGGATCCACACATAGGGCCGGTGGGCCAGCGCGCCGGTGGTGCCGCGCACCTCGATGGTCTCACCGTCGACGGTCAGGGTCGTGCCCTGCAGGGCCTCGGGCACGATCGGCTGCTGGGGCGCGTTGGCGCCCATCTTGGGCGACCAGAAAGCCAGCTTGCCGGCCAGCTTGGCCTGGATCTTCTCGCGCACGGCGGGCGTGGTCACCACGCGGGCCTGGGGGAAGACGGTCTTGAGTGTCTCGGCACCGAAGTAGTAGTCCGGGTCGGCGTTGCTGATGAAGATGGTCTTGAGCGTCTTGCCGCTGTCCAGCACGTTGGCGGCCACGCGCAGCGCATCGGCACGGGTGAAGCCGCTGTCGATGACCAGGGCCTCGGTCTTGCCGCTGATGACGACGGCGTTGACGTGGAAGCTGTTGCCGTCGGCGTTGTAGACCTTGACGGCCAGCGGGGCCTGGGCCAGGGCGCTGCCCGTGGCAACCATGCCCAGGGCCAGGGTGGGCAGCAGGCGGCGGGCGAGTTGGCTGAGAGGGAACATGAGCATCTCCGGTGGGGGTCTGGTGGCCGTGCCGAGGTGTCGGCGGGGTGTGGGGCGAACTCTAGGTTTTGCGGTATGGTTGATAAAGACCGATTCGGTTGACTATTTATTTCGTTTTTCGTCGCAATCAAAGAAAGAGATCATGGATCGCCTGACCGCCATGCGCGTCTTTGTCGAGGTGGCCGACCGCGCCAGCCTGACCCAGGCGGCCGATCAGCTGGAGATGTCCACCGCCATGGTCAGCCGCTATCTGGCGGCGGCCGAGGACTGGTTCGGCGCCCGGCTGCTGCACCGCACGACACGCCGCGTCAGCCTGACGGATGCCGGCAGCGCCGTGCTGCCCGCCTGTCGCCAGATGCTGGACCTGGCGCTGGAGACCCAGCACCTGGCCGCCGAGCGCAGCCGCGAGCCGGCCGGCCTGCTGCGGGTGACGACGCCGGGTTCGCTGGCCGAAGCCCAGCTGACGGCCGCGGTGGTGGATTTCCAGCGCCAGTACCGCCAGGTGGAGGTGATGCTGTCGGTGGCCGACAAGGCGGCCGACCTGGTGGCCGAGCGGGTCGACCTGGCCGTGCGCATCACCAACACGCTGGACCCGGCCATGATCGCCCGCCCGCTGGCCGTGTGCCGCTCGGTGCTGTGCGCCTCGCCGGCCTATCTGCAGCAGCACGGCACGCCGCGCACCGCCGACGAGCTGCGCCAGCACCGCTGCGTGGCCCACGCCTTCGGCATCGGCAAGCAGTACCGCTTCATGCGCAGCGCCGAACTGATCACCGTGCCGGTGGAGTGGAGCCTGCACACCAACGAGACCGCCGTGCTGCGCCGCGCCGTGCTGGCCGGGGCCGGCGTCGGCATGCTGCCCACCTACTACCTGGGCGATGATCTGCGCGCCGGCCGGCTGCTGCCCCTGCTGCCCGACCACCAGCCCGAGGTGCTGGGCATCCATGCCATCTACCTGTCGCGCCAGCACCAGCCGCTGGCGCTGCGGCTGCTGGTGGACTTCCTGGCGGCACGCTTCGCAGGCGAGCCCTGGGACCGTGAACTGAACGCCGCCCCTGCGGCTGCGCACGAGGAGACTGCATGAACCAGCCCTTGCTCGACGTGCTGGCGCTGCTGCGCGCCGGCCAATGGGTGCAGGCGCACGACGAGGTGCAGCGCCACGATTCGCCCGAGGCCGCCTGGCTGCATGCCCTGGTGCATGTGCAGGAGGGCGACCTGGAGGACGCCGAGTACTGGTACGGCAAGGCCGGCCGAGACTGGCGCCGCCGCCTCGGGCTGGCCGAGGAGCTGGACGCGTTGGAGCGGCAGCTGCGTCTTTAACTGGCGCGACAGCGCGCGCAGGCCGGCCTGGCGGCCGCTCAGGTGCAGGGTCAGGCGCTGGCCGGCCGCGAGCCCCTCAAAATGTCAGCGCATCCACACGCCCCGGGACCTCGCGGTCCGGCATGCCGCGCACATCCCTGGCCGAGAATTCGCTGACCCCGCGCAGCGCGAACAGCGCCGCCCCGCCCTGCCCGCGCCGCAGATTGACGGCATGGAAGCTGGCATCGCTGACATCGTCCAGCACGACCGCGGTTCGCCCCTCCGGCTTGACGTAGCCAACCTTGACGTGATGAACCTCGATGGCCTTCACATGGCGCATGTAAAACGCATACGCCGGGGCCTTGCCGAACATGCCGGGCTCCGGATATCCGTTTGCGTTTTCGGGCGGAACCACCTTGCTCCAGGCCGCATCGCCGCCGCCTTGCATTTCTATCTGCACATTGCTGATGCGAATATCCTCGATCAGATGCCCTTCCAGCCCGGCAATGGTGCTGGCGTGATTGACGTGCGCACCGGACACCACAATGTTGCTGATATTGATGCGCTTGATCGTGCCCACCCGCGGCTGATTCGGTCCGCGCAGGCGCGCGCCCAAGCGGATGAAGATCGGATCGTTCACCACGTTGCGCATGGTGATGTTGGAAATCGTCAGGTCCTCGATGTGCGAACCGTCCACGCTCTCGATCGCCAGGCCGCGGCACTCGTCGAAAATGCAGTTCGTGATGGCGATGTTCTTGAAGTCACCGTTCGATTCGGTGCCCATCTTGATGCGGCCGTATCGCCCCGACCGGTATTCCGGCGCACTGCGCTTGAAGGTGCCGTCAATCACGCTGCCTTCGTCGAAATTTCCCGATACCAGGCAATCCGATATCGTGATGTTTTCGCAGTGCTGGATGCGCCCCAGGCCGTAGCTGGCCTTGAGGCAAATCGCATCGTCCCAGGGCGTATTCAGGCTGCAATTCGTGATGCGCACGTTGTTGCACCCGTCGATATCCATGCCGTCACGGTTGGTGTCGATGATCAGGTGGTCGATCAGCATATTGCCGCAGCCGGTCGCCAAGATGCCGAAATGGCCGCCATGCAGGATCGAGAAATCGCGCAAGGTCACGTTGCTGCATTCGCGCAGCGCAATCGCCTTGTCGGCTTCGCCGGGCTGGTCCGGTTTGTCGGTGTAGTAGCCGGTGTATTTGTCGTGGCCGCTGATCAAGCCTTTGCCATGAATCAAGCCGCCGCCGACGATGGCCACGTTGTTCAGGCCAATACCCCAGATCAGGCTGTTTTGCCAGTGGCTGTGGCCGTAGTCCTGATAGTTGCCGCCGGCCTCGTTCGGCTCGGGCAGGTCGTAGCGCGCCACGCTGGCGTCAACCGCTTCGATCACCGCGCCAGCTTCCAGGTAGAGCGTGATGTTGCTCTTGAGCCGGATCGACGCCGACAGGTAGCGCCCAGGCGGGAAATAGACAGTACCCCCGCCCGCGGCCGCCGCGGCAGCAATGGCCGCATTGACCGCCGGCGAGTCGAGCGTGCGGCCATCGCCCTTGGCGCCGAAACGCCTGACGTCGAACAGCGAACTCGTTGGTATGGGCGGCGCTGCCAGCGAGCAGGCCGGCAGCGCGGCAACGAGCGCAACGGCCCGTGCCAGGAAATGTCTGCGTATAGGTAGCAATGTAAATTTCTTGAACGCCACGGAACCGCACAGTCTTTGTCCGCGCGAACAATTCGACCAATGACTTATTCGCCCCGACCCATACGCATATTGACATCACCCGGCCCTGCTGCGCGGTTGCGATCAACCACCTGCCGTGCCGGCCGTCCATTCCACTTAAAACGGCATAAAGCCGCAGCTGCAAGAAGGTGCAGCGCCCGAGGCGGCTGCCGCGCCCGATTGACAGCCAGTTGGAATTAACCGACACCACACGGGCCGCTGCAACGCTAAGGTGCCGCCGCCATGAGCTCCAACCTCTCTCCCAGACTCTGGGACATCTCTCCCACCGTCGCCCCCGACGCGCCCATCTTCCCGGGCGACGAGCCCTACAGCCTTCGCTGGACGGCGCAGCTGTCGCCCGGTTGCCCGGTCAACCTCAGCGCCATCACGATGAGCCCTCACGTGGGCGCGCATGCCGATGCGCCGCTGCACTACGCCAACGATGCGCCGGCTATTCACCAGGTGCCGCTGGACACCTATCTGGGCCGCTGCCGCGTCATCCACGCCATCGGCGCCGCGCCGCTGATCATGGTCGGGCATCTTCAGCACGCCGAAAACGACCTGCCGCCGCGCGTGCTGGTGCGTTGCTGCGACAAGGCCGACACGGTGTGGAACCCGGCCTTCACCGCCTACGCGCCCGAGGCCGTCGAATGGCTGGCCGCGCGCGGTGTGCGGCTGATCGGCATCGACACGCCGAGCGTGGACCCGGCCGACTCCAAGGTGCTGGACAGCCACCAGCAGCTGCGCCACCACGACCTGCGCGTGCTGGAGAACCTGGTGCTCGACGACGTGCCCGAGGGCGACTACGAGCTGATCGCCCTGCCACTCAAACTACAAGGCGCCTGTGCCTCCCCGGTGCGCGCCGTCCTGAGGGAACTGCCATGAATCTCGATGATGCCAAGCGGCTCGATGCCGCCGACCCCCTGCGCAGCCTGCGCGAGCTGTTCACGCTGCCCGACGGCGTCACTTACCTGGATGGCAACTCGCTGGGCGCCCTGCCCCGCGCCACACCCGAGCGCATCCAGCGCGCGGTGGAGCAGGAGTGGGGCCAGGGCCTGATCAAGAGCTGGAACACCGCCGGCTGGATCGACCTGCCGCGCCGCCTGGGCGACCGGCTGGCGCCGTGGCTGGGCGCGCGCCCGGGCGAGGTGCTGGTGGCGGATTCGACCTCCGTCAATCTCTACAAGGTGCTGCATGCCGCGCTGCAACTGCAGCAGGGCAAGCGCAAGGTTGTCATCAGCGAGCGCAGCAACTTCCCCACCGACAACTACATCGCGCAGAGCGTGGTGCGGGCGCATGGCGGCGAGTTGATCCTGACCGAGTCGCCCGAGGACATCCCGCCGCTGCTGGACGAGCGCTGCGCCGTGCTGATGCTGACGCATGTGAACTACCGCACCGGCCGCATGCATGACATGGGTCTGCTGACGCGCTGGGCGCAGCAGGCCGGCGCGCTGGCCGTGTGGGACCTGGCGCACAGCGCCGGCGCAGTGCCCATCGACCTGCTGGGCAGCGCGGCGGACTTCGCCATTGGCTGCGGCTACAAATACCTGAACGGCGGCCCGGGCGCGCCGGCCTTCGTGTGGATGCACCCGCGCCACGAGGGCCAGGTGTGGCAGCCGCTGACCGGCTGGCTGGGACACGCCAACCCCTTCGATTTCGACAGCGAATACCAGCCCGCGCCGGGCATTCAGCAGTACCAGTGCGGCACGCCCGCGGTGCTGGCGATGACGGGGCTGGACACGGCGCTGGACGTGTACGACGCGGCGAACAAACTGGGCGGCATCAAGGCGCTGCGCAACAAGTCGCTGGCGCTGACCGAGGCCTTCATCGGTGGCGTGGAGGCGCGCGTGCCCGGCGCCGTCATTGCCACGCCGCGGGACTCGGCCATGCGCGGCTCGCAGGTGTCGTTTTCGCTGCCCGAGGGGATCGATGGCTATGCGGTCATGCAGGCGCTGATTGCCCAGGGCGTCATCGGCGACTTCCGCGCCGGCGACCCCGAGCTGCTGCGCTTCGGCTTCGCGCCGCTGTACAACGGTTTCGCCGATGTGGCGTGCGCGGTGCGGGTGCTGGGGGACATCCTTGACTCACGCTCCTGGGATGCGCCGCAGTTCACCAGCCGCTCCAAGGTGACTTGACCCACCCCCTACTCGCTTCGCGAGCCCCCTCAAGGGGGCACTGCCAGCGGCCCGGCAAAGCCGGTTCCACGGCAGTCACTCGGTAAGGCACTACGCATTCCCATGGCAACCACTGATCATCACGGCGCCCAGCTCGATTTCTCCAAGGACATGAGCTATGGGGACTATCTCCAGCTCGACGCCATCCTCAGCGCCCAGAAGCCGCTCTCGCCCGACCACAACGAGATGCTCTTCATCGTGCAGCACCAGACCTCGGAGCTGTGGATGAAGCTGATGCTGCACGAGCTGCAAGCCGCCATCGCGAACGTGGCGGCCGACCGCCTGCCCGAGGCCTTCAAGATGCTGGCGCGGGTGTCGCGCATCATGGAGCAGCTGGTGCACGCCTGGGACGTGCTGGCGACGATGACGCCGCCCGAGTACAGCGCCATCCGGCCCTACCTGGCCAAGAGCAGCGGCTTCCAGAGCGCGCAGTACCGGCGCATCGAGTTCCTGCTCGGCAACAAGAACGCCGCCATGCTCAAGCCGCACGAGCACCGGCCCGACCTGCTGGCCCAGGTGAAGCAAGCCTATGACGCGCCGTCCCTCTACGACGAGGCGCTCAAGCTGATGGCGCGGCGTGGCATCCCGGTGCCAGCGGCCAACCTCAGCCGCGACTGGACCCAGCCTCACGTGGCCGACGAGGGCGTGAAGGAAGCCTGGCTGACGGTCTACCGGGCACCTGAGAAAAACTGGGACCTGTACCAGATGGGCGAGGAGCTGGTGGACCTGGAGGACGCCTTCCGCCTCTGGCGCTTCCGCCACGTGACGACGGTAGAGCGCGTCATCGGCTTCAAGCGCGGCACCGGCGGCACGGGCGGCGTCAGCTATCTGCGCAAGATGCTGGACGTGGTGCTGTTCCCGGAGCTGTGGGCGCTGCGCACGGAGCTGTAGGAAAAACGCCGGGCGTTGTCGATTTCGGCCGGCCTCGACCGTCGTTCCTGGCCCGGCCCGGTCGGCCGGGTTTGGAAAGGACCCGATGAAACTGCTCCTCACCTCCGCCGGCATCCGCAACGCGAGCATCCATGCCGCGCTGCTCGACCTGCTGGGCAAACCCATCGCCGAGTGCCACGCGCTGTGCATCCCCACGGCGCTGTACGGGCATCCGCACGGCAGCCCTGAGAACACTTGGCGTTTCATCAGCGGCCAGGAGCCGTCCACGCCGATGTGCGAGCTGGGTTGGAAGTCGGTCGGGGTGCTGGAACTCACTGCGCTGCCGAGCATCGACAGGGCGCGCTGGCAAGGCTGGGTGCGGCAGGCGGACGTGCTGCTGGTGAACGGCGGCGACGCGCTGTACCTGTGCCACTGGATGCGCCAGTCGGGGCTGGCCGACCTGCTGCAGTCGCTGCCGGACATGGTCTGGGTGGGCTTGAGCGCAGGGAGCATGGTCATGACGCCGCGCGTCGGCGAGGCCTTCGTCGAAACCAGGCCGCCCATCACGGGCGATGACAGGGCGCTCGGCGTGGTCGATTTCGCGATCTTTCCCCACCTGGACTACCCCGGCTGGCCGAGCAACTCGATGGCCGCCGCCGAGGCATGGGCGGCCGGCATCGGCTGCCCGGCCTACGCTCTCGACGACGAGAGCGCCATCAAGGTGGTGGACGGCGCCGCGGAAGTCGTGTCGGCAGGGCATTGGAAGTTCTTCGCCCGCTGACGGCAGGCACCGTGCCCACCGGCATGGTGCACCCGGCTTCTACAATCCCAGGCACCCTTTTCACGGTCCCGAGCCCACCCGGCGCGGGACCATCACCGAGGTCCTGACGCCATGGACACCCACACCCACGAAACCCGCCTGCGCATCGAGCGCCTGCGCGATGCCCTCAACGCCCACGGCGTGCATGCCGTGCTCGTGCCGTCCAGTGATCCGCACCTGTCCGAATACCTGCCCGACCGCTGGCAGGGCCGCGAATGGCTGTCGGGCTTCACCGGCTCGGTCGGCAGCCTTGTCGTCACGCGCGACCAGGCCGCCCTGTTTGCCGACAGCCGCTACTGGGCCCAGGCCGAGGCGCAGATCGCCGGCAGCGGCATCCAGCTCGAGAAGATGAACTCGGGCGCGTCGACGCAATACATCGACTGGATCGCCAAAGCCCTGCAGCCCGGCCAGTCGATCGCCGTGGACGGCCAGGTGTTGGGGCTGTCCCTGGCCAATGCCCTGCGCACGGCCATGCAGCGCGCCGGCATCACGCTGCGCACCGACCTCGACCTCGTGCAGGACGCCTGGGACAGCCGCCCCGGCCTGCCCACCGAACCCGTCTACGAGCACGCCGCGCCGCAGGCCGCCGTGTCCCGCGCCGACAAGCTGGCCCGCGTGCGCGCCGCGATGGCGACGGTGCAGGCCACCCACCACCTCGTGTCTACCGTGGACGACGTGGCCTGGCTGCTGAATCTGCGCGGCAGCGACGTGCAGTGCAACCCGGTCTTCATCGCCCACCTGCTGCTGGACCCCACCGGCGGCCGCCTCTTCATTGGCGACGGCAAGGTGCCAGCCGACGTGGCCGCGCGGCTTGCGGCGGATGGCATCCAGCTTGCACCCTATGAGCAGGCCGCATCCGCCTTGGCTGCCCTGCCCGCTTCGGCCAAGCTGCTGATCGACCCGCGCCGCGTGACCCTGGGCCTGCGCGAGGCCGTGCCCACGGGCGTGACCGTCGTCGAGCAGATCAATCCGAGCACGCTGCTGAAGAGCCGCAAGACCGCCGCCGAGGCCGCCTTCATCCGCGAGGCCATGGCCGAGGACGGCGCGGCGATGTGCGAGTTCTATGCCGACTTCGAAGCCTCAATGGCCCGCGGCGAACGCTGGAGCGAACTGGACGTCGACACCCAGCTGACGGCCGCGCGCAAGAGGCGCCCGGGCTTCGTGGGCCTGTCCTTCTCGACGATTGCGGGCTGGATGGCCAATGGCGCCCAGCCGCACTACCGCGCCACGCCCGAGTCGTTCGCGCAGATCGAAGGCAACGGCCTGCTGCTGATCGATTCCGGCGGCCAGTACGTGGGCGGCACGACGGACATCACGCGCGTCTGGCCCATCGGCACCGTCAGCGCGGCGCAGAAGCGCGACTACACGCTGGTGCTCAAGGGCACGCTGGCGCTGTCGCGCACCCGCTTCCCGCGCGGCACGCTCAGCCCCATGCTGGACGCGATCGCCCGCGCGCCGCTGTGGGAGCACGGCCTGGACTACGGCCACGGCACGGGCCACGGCGTGGGCTACTTCATGAATGTGCATGAAGGCCCTCAGAGCATCAGCAAGGCGATTGCCGAGCCGGCCATGGCCATGGAGCCCGGCATGATCACGTCCATCGAGCCAGGCCTGTATCGGCCGGGGCTGTGGGGTGTGCGCATCGAGAACCTGGTGCTCAACGTCGCCATCGATACGCCGGAGAAGAACGCCTTCGGCGAGATGCTGGAGTTCGAGACGCTGACGCTCTGCCCCATCGACACGCGCTGCATCGACATCAGCCTGATGCGCGCCGACGAGATCGACTGGCTGAACCGCTACCACGCCACCGTGCGAGAGCGCCTGAGCGCCAAGGTCAGCGGCCCGGCCCTGGCCTGGCTGCTGCTGCGCACCGCGCCGTTGGCGGCCTGATGCGCGCGCTGGCTGCGCTGCTGCTGTGTGCGGTAGGCGCGGCCGCGGCGCAGACGCGCTATGAGGGCCTGTGCGACGCCTCGGCGGCGGTGGCGCTGGATGCGCGTCATTTCGTCGTTGCCGATGATGAGCACAACCGGCTGACCATCTACAGGCGCGGCGAAGCCAAAAGCGTCGGCGGGATCGACCTCGACAAGTTCTTGAAGGCCGACAAGGAAGCCGACCTCGAAGGCGCGGCCCAGGTCGGCCGCCGCATCTACTGGATCGCCTCGCATGCGCGCAACAGCGCCGGCAAGGTACGCGAAGACCGGCTGCGCTTCTTCGCCACCGAGATCCGCGGCACGACGGTGGAGCCGGTGGGCCAGCCCTACACGGGCCTGCTGGCCGACCTGCTGGCGGCGCCGGCCCTGGCGCCGCTGAAACTGTCCGACGCTGCTGGCCGCGCGGCCGAGGCGGAAGGCGGCTTCAACATCGAAGGCCTGGCCGCGGCGCCCGATGGCAGCCTGCTGATCGGCCTGCGCAACCCGATTCCGCAGGGGCGTGCCCTCGTCATTCCGCTGCTGAACCCGGCCGAGCTGGTCGCGGCCAAGGGCCCAGCGCGCTTTGGCAGCGCCATTCGCCTGGACCTGGGCGGCCGCGGCGTGCGCTCCATCGAGCGCGTGGGCAGCGGCTATCTGATCGCCGCTGGCCCGCCGGCCGACGTGGGCAGCTTCGCGCTGTTCCGCTGGAGCGGCAAGGCCACTGACGTGCCGACCCCGGTCAAGGCCGAGCTCGGCACGCTGCGCCCGGAGGCGCTGTTCGCCTGGCCGGACGGGCTGCTCACGCTGCTCAGCGACGACGGCGGCGTCATGGTGGGCAAGAAGGCCTGCAAGGACGCGGACAAGAGCAAGCGCGCCTTCCGCGCCCTCGACCTCAAGCCTTAGGCACCAAGGGATAGCGCCACACCAGCGCCGCGCTGGCCAGCAGCATCAACAGCACGCCGCTGAACAACGGCACTGCGCTGTCCGCATGCCCGAGGAAAGGCGCCACCAACTGCGTACCGACGGCGCCGGCGGCAAGCAGCGCCAGCACCAGCAAGGCCGTCGCGCGGCCCATCTGCGCAGGCGGCACGGCCAGGGCATCGACGAAGGTGGCCGGCCCACGAATGGCCAGGGCGCCGCAGAAGCACATCCAGTAGGCCGCCACCGCCGCATAAGGCAGCTGCTGCCCGCTCCAGGCGGCCAGCAGCGCCAGCGTGCAGGCCACCAGCTGCACCACGCTGCCCAGCCTCACGACGCGCGCATGGCCCAGGCGCGCGGCCAGCCGGCCCGACTGCGAGGCGCCCAGCATGAAGGAGCCGACACCCAGCACCTGCAGCAGCGCGAATGCCGCCGTGCCCAAGCCCAGGGTGTGCTGCAGCAGTTGGGGCGCGCTGGCCAGGAAGGTCAGCAGCGCACCGATGCACAGCGCATGCGAACCGGCCAGCCGCAGATAGCTGCGGTTGCGCAGGATGCCGAGATAGCCGGCGTCGTGCTCGAGGTTGAGCCCGGGCAGCCTGCGCGGCGCGATCTTCACCACCCACGGCAGCAACAGCAGGGCCAGGGCCGCCAGCACCCAGAAGGTGCCGCGCCAGTCCGTCACGCGCAGCATCAGCGCGCCCAGCACGGGGCCGGCAGCAGGCACGATGGCCTCGACCATGGAGATGGCGGCGATGCCGCGCACCACGTCGGCATCGGCCAGCGTGGCGCGTACGACGGTCGGCGCCACCACCGTCGCCGCCGCGGCTGACACACCCTGCAGCAGGCGCAGCACCAGCAGCGTCTCGATGTTGGGCGCTAAAGCGCAGCCCAGGCTGGTCAGCACCAGCAGCAGCAGGCCCACCTCGACGCAGCGCCGCGGACCGAGGCGGTTCAGCAGCTCGCCCCACAGCAGTTGGGCGCCTGCCAGGCCGGCCAGGTAGACGGCCACGGTGGCCTGGGCCAAGGGCACGCTGATGCCCATGCCAGCCTGCAGAGCGGGCACGGCGGGCAGGTAGAGGTCCATCGCGGCCATGCTGACGCCGGTGACGAAGGCCAGCGGCAGGATGGTGCGTATCGATGCGGAAGGGGATGCGGGAGGGGAATGCATGCGGGAGCCTCTTCTTCACAGAGGGCGCCCTTGTCCTGTCGTCCTCACCAAGCGTGGCGAAGGCATCATGACCCTCGTCGCAGCACCCCTCGGCAGAGACGGCGTCACGGCACTCGCCGCGAAGCGCTGCGCATTTTAGGCAAGGCAAACTCCGTTCATGGACCAGGTGGATATTGCCGTCATCGGTGCCGGCGTTGTCGGCCTCGCGATCGCGCGCGAGCTGGCGCTGCGCGGGCGTGAGGTCGTCGTCATCGAGGCCGTCGGCGCCATCGGCACGGGCATCTCCTCGCGCAACAGCGAGGTCATCCACGCCGGCCTCTACTACCCAACCGGCAGCCTGAAGGCGCGGCTGTGCGTGCGCGGCAAGATGCTGCTCTACGACTACTGCGCGGCGCGCGGCATTGCGCACAGTCGCTGCGGCAAGCTGGTGGTGGCAACACGCGCCGAGGACCTGCCGCGGCTGGAGCAGATCGCCGAGGCTGGCGTGGCCAATGGCGTTGACGACCTGCGCCTGCTGAGTCGGACCGAAACGCTGGCGCTGGAGCCGGCCTTGAACGCCGCGGGTGCGCTGCTGTCGCCGTCCAGCGGCATCGTCGACAGCCATGGCCTGATGACAGCCCTGCTGGCTGACGCCGAGAACGCCGGCGCGACGCTGGCCCTGGCCAGTGCGGTGACCGGTGGCGCGCGGGAGGGTGATGGCTGGCGGCTGCTGGTGGAGGATTTCGAGCTGGGCGCGCGCTGCGTCATCAATGCAGCTGGGCTGTTTGCTGCGCAGGTCGCTGAATCCCTGGGCACGCCTGTGCCACCACTGCGCTTTGCCCGCGGCCACTACTTCTCACTCGCCGGACGGGCGCCGTTCTCGCACCTGATCTACCCGCTGCCGGTAGACGGCGGCCTGGGTGTGCATCTGACGCTGGATCTGGGCGGCCAGGCGCGCTTCGGGCCTGATGTGCAGTGGTTGACCGAGCGCGCGCCGGCCAGGCTGGACTACGCCGTCGACCCTGCCCTGGCACCGGCCTTCGAGGCCGAGGTGCGCGGCTACTGGCCGGGCCTGCCCGCGGGCGCGCTGCAGCCGGCCTACAGCGGCATCCGGCCAAAGCTGAGCGGCCCGGGCGAGGCGGCGGCGGACTTCCGCATCGACACCGCGACGCCGGGCTTGGTGCAGCTGTTCGGCATCGAGTCGCCCGGGCTGACGGCCTCGCTGGCCCTGGCCGAAGAGGTCGCCGCCCGGCTTTGAACCCAGGACGCTGAAACTGGTTTCAGGTCCGACGCTCAGATGGCGAGCGCGGCGTCGGCACCGGCCAGCGCCCGCGGCCACAGCGCCAGGCCACCGCCCAGGCTCCAGGCCTGCTCATGCCCAAGCCGCCGCAGGGCCTGCGCGGCTTGCGCGCTGCGGTTGCCGCTGCGGCAGAAGAAGACGATGGGTGTCTCGGCCGGCAGGGTCAGCCAGCGGGCCAGCGCATTGGGCAGGCCCGACAGCGGCACGGCCTCGCGGCGCACGCCCGCGCCGAGCTCGGGCGCCTGGCCCAGGCGCTGCTCGTAGGGCTCGCGCACATCGACGAGCAGAAGCTGCGGGTGCTCGCGCAGCAGGTCATTCAGTTCGTCCAGGCTCATCTCGCTTGAAGCAAGCGGGCAGGCGCTGTCGACGCGCGCGCCGCAGGCCACGGTCTGGTATTCGGTCAGGGCCAGGCCCTGCTCGAGCTGGGCCTTGGCGGCCGCGAAACCAGCGCCATCGATGCGGCCACTGAGCACGTCGCCCAGCAGCGGCTGGGCCACGCATTCCACGGCCAGCGTGCTGGCGAAACGGTCGTCGTAGTCGTGACCGGGCAGCAGCAGGGCGTGGGGGCCGACGGCCTTTTCCAGGCGGCCCAGCGAGCTGCCGTAGGCCAGCGGCGCGCTCTGTTCGAAGTCACTGCGGCCCAGGGCGCCGGGCATGACGGTGTCGCCGACGAAGGCCAGGCGCAATCCGCCCGCGTCGTACAGCAGATAGGCCGTCGAGTCCTGGGTGTGGCCGGGAATCGGCATGCGGCTCAGCCGGGAGGTGCCCAGCGCGATGGCGTCGGCGCCGATTGGCCAGCCCAGGCCGTCGACATCACCGCGCGACTGGCCGGCGGCGGCGAGCAGCTCGGGCGCGGACGAGGCGTGGTCGCCATGGCTGTGGGTGTCGAGCACGGCGGCGAGTTCATAACCCTGGCAGGTCAGCCACTGAGCCAGGCGTTCGGTCAGCTCGGGCAACGGGTCGACGACAACGGCACGGCGGCTGGCGGCATCGGCCAGCAGATAGCAGCAGGCGCCATCGACGACGAAGCGCGTCAGGCCATCGGCCGGCAGGGCCTGGCCGGGAGCGCTCGGGTCCAGGCAGCTCTCGCGCAGGGACTCGCCACAGATGCGGATGCGAGCGCAGGCCTCGTCGATGAAGGCGGCATCGGCCACCGGGCCGAAGGACAGGCGCACGGCTGCGGCCGCTTGCCAGGCCGGCAGGCCCATGGCCTCCAGCACATAGCTCGGCTGGGCCTTGGCCGCGCTGCAGGCCGAGCCGCCGCTGACACGCAGTTCGGCAGCATCGAAGAGGTCCAGCAGCAGCTTGGAGCTGACACCCGGCACGGCGAAGTTCAGCGTCGTCGGCAGGCAGGCCTCGGGCGGCGCGTTGAACACCAGGCCGGGGAAGGCCTGCTGCAGCGCGCCAGCCAGGCGGTCGCGGAAGGCGATGAGGGTGGCGTGATCGCGAAAGGTCTTGCCATCCTCCAGCGCCGCCAGCACGGCGCCCAGGGCGGCGATGCCGGACATGTTCTCGGTGCCCGAGCGCAGCGCGCCCTCCTGGCCGCCGCCGGCCAGCAGCGGCGTGAACGGTGCGCCTTCGCGCACATAGAGCAGGCCGATACCCTTGGGGGCGTAGAGCTTGTGGCCCGAGAACGGCGCGTAGTCGATGCGGCGCTCAGCCAGGCGCAGCGGCAGCTTGCCCAGGGCCTGAACGCCGTCCACCATCCACAGCGCGGCGCTGCCGGAAAGCGCCCGCTCGATGCCGTCCAGGTCACTGATGACGCCGGTCTCGTTGTTGGCCGCCATCGTGCAGACGAGGCCGGCGCGCGGTGCGTGCTCGCGCAGCCAGGCGAGGTCATGGCGGCCGTCGCGGCCGACGGGAATGGCCAGCACCTGCAGGTTCAGGCCGAGCAGCGCATTCCAGTGCTTGATGGCCTCGGGCACCGCCTTGTGCTCGGTGGCGCCGTAGAGCAGCAGCTTGGGCCGGGTTGGCACGTCCCTCAAGGCGCTCAGCGCCGACAGCACGGCCGTCTGGATGCCCTCCGTCGCTCCGCTGAGGAAAAGCAGCTTGCCCGAGCTCGCCCCGAGCACGCGGCGAGCACGGGCCCGAACGCCGTCCATCAGCGCCCTCGCCTTCAGCCCGGTGCTGTGGACGCTGCTGGGGTTGCCGAAGTCATCGGCCATCGCGGCCATGGCGGCTTCGCGGGCTTGCGGCAGGACGGGCGTGGTGGCGTTGGCGTCGAGATAGATTTCCATGGTGCTGGCCGCTGCGGCGGTGGGATGCGCTGGCGGTATTGTTGCCAGCTTCGGGCACAAACGGTTTGCGCAAGCCGGCTTTCAATCGCCCGGACCGGGCATGCAATGCTTTATATGATCGATTCCATGAAACTGGATTCCATAGACATCCGCATCCTCGACATCCTTCAACAGAACGCCGAGCTTCAGACGGCCGAGGTGGCGCAGCAGGTCGGCCTGTCAACGACGCCTTGCTGGCGGCGCATCCAGCGCCTGAAGGAATCGGGCGTCATCACACGCCAGGTGGCGCTGCTGGACGCGCAGAAAGTGAATGTCGGCGTCACCGTCTTCGTCTCGGTGCGCACCAGCACCCACAGCCAGGACTGGTTCGAGACCTTCAAGGCCACGGTGCAGGCCATCCCCGAGGTCGTCGAGTTCTATCGCATGAGCGGCGACGTGGACTATCTGCTGCGGGTGGTGGTGCCCGACATTGCCGCCTATGACAGGGTCTACAAGCGCCTCATCGCCGGCACTCAGCTGCGCGACGTCAGCTCCAGCTTCGCCATGGAGGAACTCAAGCTGACGACGGCATTGCCGTTGGGCTATGCCGGTTGACGCGTCATTTGCTACGGCGTGTTGCAAATTGCGGGCAGCCGCAGTACACCGTACAGGCATTGCGGCGTTAAGTTCACCGCATTCGACCTGAGCGAGCCTGTCATGAAGACCCTTGTCCGCGCCTCCGTTGTTCTGGCCTTGCTGGCCGCCCAAGGTCTGGCGAGCGCCGGCCCCCGCTACTACCACCATCACCATCATTACCGAGGCCCCGGCCTCGGTGGCTTGGTCCTCGGCCTGGCAGTGGCGGTGCCGCTGATCGCGATGGCGAATCAGGCTGAGCGCGAGGTGGTCTATGTGCCGCCGCCCCCGCCGCCGCAGCCGGTGTATGTGCAGCCCGTGCAACCGGTTTACACCCAGCCGTCGCGTGCCGTGCCGATCATCTATCCGCGCAACGGCCAGAGCGGCGTCCAACTGGAAGCTGACAGCCGCGAATGCAACCGCTGGGCGACGACGCAGCAGGCCGCGATGTCGGATGCCGGTGTGTTCCAACGCGCCGTCGAAGCCTGCATGGACGGGCGCGGCTACACGATGCGCTGAGGCGTGAACCGGCCGTACGGCGCATACGGCGGCTGCCCAAAAACAAAAAGGACCTGGAGGCTTTCGCTTCCAGGTCCTTGCTTTATTTGGGGTGGCTGATGGGACTCGAACCCACGACGACAGGAATCACAATCCTGGACTCTACCAACTGAGCTACAGCCACCGCAGAGCCAAAAAGTATAACCGATAAATCAGGGTGCGCTGGCCGCCGAGGCCGGTGCCTCGACCTTGATGGCGGCCTTGTATTGCGACTTCAAAGCGGCCAGATAGGCGGCGCCTTCGGCACGCGCCCAGGCGCCGGCGTACTGCTGGGCGGCGCGCTTGTCGTCGATGACGGCGGCGTCGCGAGGCTGCAGCTGGTTGATGCGCACGACGACATAACCGCCGTCGTCGGCCGCCACGCCAACGGCGGCCGGCAACTTGGCGGCATCGGCGCCGAGCACGGCTTCGAGCTGGGTGCGCGTCAGGTTCTGCGGCTTGGCGCGCGAAACGGAGACGGCAGCTTCCAGGCCGGCGGTGTCCGCCGGGTTGGCCTTCATCGCGGCCAGGCGGGCTTCGCCGGCCTTCCTGGCCTGCTCGGCGGCGAGCTTGTGCACGAGCTGCTCGCGCACCTTGTCCTTCACGTCGGCCAGCGGCGGCACGCGGGCCGGGTTGTGCTGGGTGACGTGAGCCGACACGAGCTGGCTGGGACCGGTCTCGACGGCTTCGGTGTTGCGCTTGTTGCGCAGTGCATCGTTGCCGAAGACGGCTTCCAGCAGCTTGGGCGAGGCGAGCGGGCCCGCTGCGCCGGGCTGCGGCTGGCGCTGCACGGTGGCGGTCTGGACCTGCAGCTTGAGCTTGTCGGCTGCGGGCTGCAGGCTGTCGGACTGCTCGTAGACGAGATTGCCGAACTGCTCGGCAGCCTCGGAGTAGCGGCGCTGGGCGAGTTGCTTGCGCACTTCGTTCTCGACTTCGGTGCGCACCGCCTCGAAGGGCTTCTTGTCGCCGCCGCGGGTACCGGTCAGCTGGATGATGTGATAACCGAAATCGGTCTCGACAAGGTTGCTGATCTCGCCCTGCTTCATCGCGTAGACGGCGGCGTCGAACTCCTTGACCATGGCGCCGCGGCTGAAGAAGTCGAGGTCGCCACCATTGGCGCCGGAGCCTTCGTCCTGGGAATTCTTCTTGGCCAACGCGGCGAACTCGCCGGGGTTCTTGCGCACTTGCGCCAGGATCTCCTCAGCCTTGGCCTTGGCCTTGGCGCGCTCTTCGGCTGGCGCATTGCGCTCCACCTTGATGAGGATGTGGCTGGCGCGGCGCTCCTCGGGCACGCCATAGCGTGCAGCGTTTTCCTTGTAGTAGTTCTGCAGGTCGTCTTCGCTGAACTTGACGTCCTTCTTCAGCGCGTCCAGGTCGAGCACGACGTACTGGATCTGGGCCGATTCAGGCAGCTGGAACTTGGCGGCATTCGCCGGTTCCTTGTAGAAGGCCTCGACGTCGGCATCGCTCGGGTTGAGCTTGGCAGCGAAGTCCTTGACGTCAAAACGCTGCAGCTGCACCTCACGTTGCTGCAGCAGGGCGTCGAAGGCCAGCTTGGGGCTGGCGGCGCCGACGGCAGCCGAGGACTCGATGGGGGCCGTGACCTGACGGACGGCGTAGTCCTGGCGCAGGCGCTCCATGAAGATGGAAGGCGTCATGCCCTGGGCCGCGAGCAGGGCCTTGTTGACCGTACCGTCGGGGTTGCGCAGAAAGGCGAACTGCGGGTCATTCCAGAAGCGGGCGTTGACGGACTCAGCGCTGGGCGTGAAGTGCTGGTGCTCCGCGGCGGCCTTGAGCGTGCGCTCGTTGACCAGGTTCTCGAGGGCCTGGCGTTTCACTTCCGGCGTATCCAGCAGTTTGGCATCGACGCCCGGGCTCTGGCGGCGGATGCGGTCGGCCTGCTCACGTTGGGCGACGTCCCATTCGGCCTGGGTGATCTTGCGGCCATCGACGCTTGCCACGCCGGTGTTGGCACCACCCATCATGCTGGTGTAGCCCTGCATGCCGACGAGGGCGAAGGACGGCAGGATCAGCAACAGCAGGACGAACTGGAACAGGCGGTTGTGCGTGCGGACGAATTCAAACATCTCGGGGAGCCTTGAGGATCAAACGCGACGAAGGCGAACCGAGGTTCGCCTTCGAGGGAGCCGCATTCTAAATGCGAGACGGCGGACGCCGCCCTGGGGTCGGGTGGTGGGCGCTGACGGGCTCGAACCGCCGACAATCTCCGTGTAAGGGAGGTGCTCTACCAACTGAGCTAAGCGCCCGGGGAAACCGGGATTGGCCGAAGGTTCAGTTCACGGCGTCTTTGAGCGCCTTGCCGGGTTTGAACTTGGGCACCTTGGCCGATTTGATCTTGATGGTATCGCCGGTGCGTGGGTTGCGGCCGGCGCGCGCAGCACGCTTGGTGATGCTGAAGGTGCCGAAGCCTACCAGCGAGACGGTGCCGTTCTTCTTCAGCGTCGTCTTGACGCCGCCGATCACGGCTTCGAGCGCACGGCCTGCAGCAGCCTTGGAGATGTCGGCCTGCTTGGCGATGTGCTCGATCAATTCGGACTTGTTCACTCGTGCCCCCTCATGACGATTCAGCGGACTGTTGAGCCCTGCACCGTGACCGGCCGCAAGACTGCGATGCAGATGTCGATCCCGCGCACTGCGCAGCCTGTGACAGGCCGACTACAAGCGGCCAAGGCGCGCGCGGGGAAGCGGATTCTAGACGCGCGTCCGGCGGTGGGCGGGGCGGGAAAAGTCCCGATACAACTCGGCGTCCGGCGTGAACCAGGACGGCGCCCTAGCGGGCCTTGGCACGGATTTCCGGCAAGGCCTTCTGCAGGTAATAGACCATGGACCAGATGGTCAGCACGACGGCTGCGTAGATCAGCCAGGTACCCCAGAGCCGCGTCGGAATGAGGCCGAAAAGCTGGCCGTCATAGAGCAGGAAGGGGATGGCCACCATCTGCACCGTCGTCTTCAGCTTGCCGACCATGTGCACGGCAACGCTGCGTGAAGCGCCGATCTGGGCCATCCATTCGCGCAGGGCCGAGATCGCGATCTCGCGGCCGACGATGACGAGGGCGACGAAGGCGTTGACACGGCCGAGCTCCAGCAGGATCAGCAGCGCCGAGCAGACCAGGAATTTGTCGGCCACCGGGTCAAGRAARGCGCCGAAGGARGAAGTCTGGTTSAGCTTGCGCGCCAGAWAGCCGTCCAGCCAGTCGGTCAACGCGACCACGACGAACAGGACCGTCGCGAACAGGTTCTGGTGCGCCGGCGTCATTTCCAGATAGAACACGCCGACGATCAGCGGGATCGCCACAATGCGGGCCCAGGTCAGCAGAGTCGGCAGCGTCAGGAACATGCCAGCATTGTGCCCATGTCGACGCCAGCCCCCGGGGCGCCGCCGGCGCAACTGTGGCGGCCAGCCCTCAGTTCAGGCTGAGCGGCTTGAAGCGCCGGTCCTCTTCGAAGAGAAAGGTCTCGGTGAACTTCCAGGGCTCAGGCATGCGGCGCACGTCGCCAAAGGGCGCAGCGCGATGGATGGCGTCGATGGCCAGCTGCAGGGTTTCCGGTGCAAACCTGGGCTTGCGGACGACGTTGACGCGACGCACGCTGCCGTCGGCCTTGACCTCGATCTCCAGCACCACGACGCTCAGTACATGCGAGGGCGCCTTGGTCATGAAGCTGCCTTCCGGGTTGGCCATGACGAGGCGCTCCGCGGCCTGGCGACGCAACTCGTCGTGGGTGCGCACCGGCTTGGGCGGCGGCAAGCCGGCGGGCTTGGGGGCCGCCACAACGGTTGGCGACGGCTGCGGCGCGGGCTCCAGGACCACGGCGCGTGGCACGCCGTCAGTGGGCACCACAGGCGCCGGTGCACGTGGCGTTGCCGCGCAGCCGGCCAGCAGCGGACCGATCAGCCAGCGTGCGGCGCGTTTCAAGGGGGCGATGGTGGGCACGGCGTTCTCCTCATGGCTCGCATTGTTCTGCTTCGTCCCCTGCTCGAGGTGCGACGGATTTCTCACCGCGACTGCGGCGCCGGTAGCGCAATGCAACGCAGCGTAAGCGTTCTACACCTCAGTGCAGCGCGCGGTAGATCTCCTCGGCAAGTTCGCGCGTTCTGCACTTCAGTGCAGCGCGCGGTAGATTTCTTCAGCTAACTCGCGCGACACGCCCTTCACGCTGCACAGCTCGTCCACGCTCGCGCCCGCCACGCCGCGCACGCCGCCAAAGCGCTGCAGCAACTGAGCACGCTTCTTCGGGCCGACCCCCGGCACGTCCTCCAGCCGTGAGCCGCCGGTGCGGGTCGCGGCGCGCTTGGCGCGCATGCCCGTGATGGCAAAGCGGTGCGCCTCGTCGCGGATCTGCGCGATCAGCATCAGCGCCGCCGAGTCGCGGCCGAGGTAGATCTTCGCGCGCCCGTCGGCAAAAACAAGTTCTTCCAGCCCGACCTTGCGGCCCTCGCCTTTTTCGACGCCGGCAATGAGACCGAGGTCCAGCCCCAGCTCCTCGAAAACCTCGCGCGCCATCGACACCTGGCCGCGGCCACCGTCGACGAGCACGAGATCGGGCAGGCGGCCGGTGCCCAGCTGGGCGGCTTCGGCCATCTTGCTGTAGCGGCGCGTCAGCACCTGGCGCATGGCCGCGTAGTCGTCGCCGCCCGTGATGCCCTCGATGTTGTAGCGACGGTACTGGCTGCTCTGCATCTGGTGGTTCTCAAACACGACGCAGCTCGCCATCGTCGCCTCGCCTGCCGTGTGGCTGATGTCGAAGCATTCGACACGGAACTTGTCGATCTCGGCAACCGACAGATCCAGCGCGTCGACCAGGGCCCGCGTGCGCGCATGCTGGGAGCCTTCCTCCGCCAGCAGCCGCGCCAGCGCCAGCTCGGCGCCCTTGACGCACATCTCCAGCCAGATGCGCCGTTGCCCGCGCGGCTGGGCCTGCACAGTCACGCGGCTGCCAGTCTGGATGCCGAGGGCTTCGGCCAGCCCTACATCCACCATCTCGCTGACGACGATCAACCCAGGAGCCGGCGAGGCCAGGTAGTGCTGGGCCATGAAGGCCTCGAGCACTTGCCGCTCAGGCGACAGCACTTCTTCATCGTTGAGCTGAACGGCAGTCGCGTCATCGACATGCTTGGGGAAGAAGGCGCGGTCACCCAGATGCCGTCCACCGCGCACCATGGCGAGATTCACGCAGGCCTTACCGCCCTGCACCTTGACGGCCAGCACGTCGACATCACGGTCGCGGCCCGTGGCGCTGCTTTCCTCGATGACCTGCTGCTGCAGCACCTTGGACAGCGCCTGGATCTGGTTGCGCACCTCGGCCGCCAGCTCGTACTCGAAGCGCTCGGCATAGGCGCCCATCTGCTCCTGCAGCGCTGCCATCACCTCGTTGGTCTCGCCGCGCAGGAAGCGCTCGGCGCTATCCACATCACGCGCGTACTCGGGCGTCTGCCCGGCCGGCACGCAGGGGCCCGAGCAGCGCTTGATCTGGTGCAGCAGGCAGGGCCGGCTGCGGTTGTTGAAGACGCTGTCCTCGCAGGTGCGTAAGCGGAAGACCTTCTGCATCAGCTGGATGGACTCCTTCACCGCCCAGGCGCTCGGGAAGGGGCCAAAGTATTTGTGCCGCTTGTCCACCGCACCGCGGTAGTAGGCCATGCGCGGCCAGGCGTGCGAGGTGATCTTCAGATAGGGGTAGCTCTTGTCATCCCGGAACACGATGTTGAAGCGCGGGTTCAACGTCTTGATCAGGTTGTTCTCGAGCAGCAGCGCCTCGGCCTCGGTGCGCACCACCGTGGTTTCCAGGCGCGCAACGCGGGCCACCATCAGGCCGATGCGGGTGCCGCCATGGTTCTTCTGGAAATAGCTGCTGACGCGGCGCTTCAGGTCCTTCGCCTTGCCGACGTAGAGCACCTCGCCCTTGGCATCGAAATAGCGGTAGACGCCCGGCAGGGCCGGCAGCGCATTGACTTCGGTCAGCAGCCTTTCGCGGCCCTCGCGCGCGGCGGCCTCCACCTCGGCGGTGCGCTGCTTTTCGGCGGTTGCGATGGCGGCCCGCTCGGCCACCTGCTCAGACTGCTGCGGATCACCGGCATCGGTGTTGGAAGGGGTCGTACTCGACATGGCTGGAATTGTGGCCTGGGAGAATCGGGCCATGAGAGCGCCGATGCTTTGGGACATCTTCTGCCGCGTCATCGACAACCATGGCGATCTGGGCGTCTGCTGGCGGCTGGCACGCGACCTCGCGGCGCGCGGCGATGAGGCCAGGCTGTGGATCGACGAGCCGTCGGCCCTGGCCTGGATGGCCCCGGACCGTCCCGCCGCCATCGACGTGCGCGCCTGGCCCGAGGGCGACGTGCTCGCGCAGCCCGGCGACATCGTCATCGAGGCCTTTGGCTGCGAACTGCCGCCGGCCTTCGTGGCCCGCATGGCCACGGGCCAGCGGCCAGCGCGGTGGATCAATCTCGAATACCTCAGCGCCGAGGACTATGTCGAGCGCAGCCATGGCCTCGCCTCACCGCAGTTCAGCGGCCCGGGCGCGGGGCTGACCAAGCACTTCTTCTATCCCGGCTTCACGCCACGCACCGGCGGCCTGCTTCGCGAACCGGGTTTGCTGAAGCGGATCGCCGGCTTCGATGGCGCGGCCTGGCTGGCTGAACGAGGCTGGCCGCCGCTGCCTGGCGAGCGCGTCGTCAGCCTGTTCGCCTATGCCAATGCGGCCCTGCCGGCCCTGCTCGACGCGCTGGGCAGCGAGCCCACGCTGCTGCTCGCCTGCCCCGGCCCGCTGCAGGCACAGGTTCACGAACGCCCAGGCTTGCGCACCATCGCCCTGCCCTATCTGGCCCAGGACGACTACGACCGGTTGCTCTGGGCCTGCGATCTGAATTTCGTGCGCGGCGAGGACTCGTTCGTGCGCGCGCAATGGGCCGGCAAGCCTTTCGTCTGGCATATCTATCCCCAGCACGACGACGCCCACCACGCCAAGCTCGAAGCCTTCATGGCGCGTGCCGAACTGCCTGCATCCTGGCGCGCGGTCTGGCGTGGCTGGAACGGCCTGACTCCCTTACCCGCCTCGCTCACCGGCCTGGACGAGGCCGCCGAGCAAGCGCCGAGGTGGCGTGCGCAATTGGCGGCGCAGCCCGACTTGCTGACGCAGCTGCAGGGCTTCTTAGGGGTTTCCAGCTAGAATGACGGGCTTTGCCGCGCCAACCCGAGACGGGTTCTCCTGGAGTCTGGTGCGCCGTCCAGCCGGAATCTCCGGCGCCTCACACCGCAATTCACCATGAAACTCGCTCAAGAAATCCGCGCCGGCAACGTGATCATGCAGGGCAAGGACCCGATGGTCGTCCTGAAGACCGAATACAGCCGTGGTGGCCGTGGTGCTGCCACCGTGCGCATCAAGATGAAGAACCTGCTGAACGGCGCGGGTGCCGAGCTGGTCTTCAAGGCCGACGACAAGATGGAGCAGATCATCCTCGACAAGAAGGAGTGCACCTACACCTACTTCGCCGACCCGATGTATGTCTTCATGGACACCGAGTACAACCAGTACGAAGTCGAGTCCGAGAACATGGGTGACGCTCTGTCCTACCTCGAAGACAGCATGGCCGCGGAAGTGACCTTCTACGACGGCAAAGCCATCTCCATCGAACTGCCCACCAGCGTCGTGCGCGAGATCGAGACCGAGCCGGCCGCCAAGGGCGACACCTCGGGCAAGGTCATGAAGCCCGCCCGCCTGAAGGGCACCGGCTTCGAGATCTCCGTGCCGGCGTTCGTCGAGAACGGCGACAAGATCGAAATCGACACCCGCACCCACGAGTACCGCAAGCGCGTCTAAGCAGACGCCTCCGGCCTCCAGCAAAACGCCCGCATCAGCGGGCGTTTTTCTTTATTCGGCGTCGTCAGACAGATCGGGGACTTCCAGCTCGGCGTCGATCTCGCTGTCGAAATCGGCCGAAGCCTTGACCGGGATCCATGGGCGGTCCAGCGGGCGGTAGATGCGGCTCTGCAGGCGCGCCAGGCGGTCGGAACGCTCGATGGCGTTCATCACCTCGGCGGGGGAGATCAGCATCGCGAAGGGGTCAGCCAGATTCGGGGTGTTGGACAGCATGGTGGGCCTCGTGTTTGACGATGACTCCACTTTAGGCAGCCGCGCCTTGGCGCAACAGTCGGCCCAGCGCGCTAGCCGCTGTAAGACTTTTCCCTACACGGCCCCCGGGGCGAGAACTAATTGGCGCTCTTGGCAGGTTCTGCAGCTTTGGCCGCGCGCTGGCGTTCCTGAATGATCAGGCGCAGCTCCTTGGCCATCACATCGCGGCCGCCGCGCTGGGCGAAATCGGCCGCCGTCAGTTCCTGCTCATTGGCCGCGCGCGGCTCGGCGCCCGCCTTGATGAGCAGAGGCACCAGATCGCTGTTGCCGTAGCGCGCCGCCATCATCAGCGGCGTCGTACCGTTCTCGGAGCGCGCATTGAGCTCGGCGCCGTGAGCGATGAGGAAGGCCGCCACGCCGTTGTCCGGCCCGCTGCAGGCGTAGTGCAGCGGCGTCCAGCCCGCGCGGTTGACGGCGGCGCCACGCTTGACCAGGGCCTGCACGGCCGGCAGCGAGCCGCGGATGGCAGCCACCATCAACGGCGTCTCGCCCTGGGCATTGGCTTCGTCCACCTGCGTCTGCGGCGAAGCCAGCAGACTGTCCAGCGCGCGCAGCGACTCTTCACGCACGGCGATGAAGATGGCCTTGCGGCCGCGCGAGTCAGCCTGGTTGGCGTCCACGCCCTTGAGCAGCAGGGCCAGCACGGCGCGGCCGTCGTTCATTTCGGCGGCAATGGCGAGTTCGTCAGCGGGCGCGGCACGCAGGGCCGTCGTGGCCAGCAGCGCCAGCGCGGCGATCCATGCCTTCTTCATGCCGCTTCGGGCAGGCCGAACAGCCGCCGCGTATTTGCCGTCGTGCGGGCGGCCAGCTCCTCCACCGGCAGGCCCACCGCATCGGCCACCGCCTTGGCCACATGGGGCACATAGGCCGGCGAATTGGTCTTGCCGCGGAAGGGCACCGGCGCGAGATAGGGGCTGTCGGTTTCGATCAGCACGCGGTCCAGCGGCAGCAGCCTCAGCAGGTCACGCAGGTCCTGGGCGTTCTTGAAGCTGACGATGCCCGAGAAGGAGATGTAGTAGCCGCGTTCGACGGCGGCCAGGGCAACTTCCGCCGTCTCGGTGAAGCAGTGGAAAACGCCGCCGGCCTGCTCACCGCCCTCTTCGTCCAGCACGCGCAGCGTGTCGGCCGCGCTGGAGCGAGTGTGGATGACCAGTGGCTTCGCCGCTGCCTTCGCGGCCCGGATGTGGGTGCGGAAGCGCTCGCGCTGCCACTCCATGTCGTCGATGCTGCGGCCGTTGAGGCGGTAGTAGTCCAGCCCGGTCTCGCCGATGGCGACGACACGCGGCAGCGCGGCCAGGCGCACCAGTTCCGCCACGTCGGGTTCGCGCATGTCCTCGGTGTCGGGGTGTACGCCCACGGTGGCCCACAGCTGGGCATGCTCAAGAGCCAGCGCATGCACGGCCTCGAACTCCTCCATCTGCGTGCAGATGCAGATGGCCTGCTCGACCTGCGCGGCCTGCATGTCGGCCAGGATGGCGGGAAGGTTCTGCTTCAGCTCCGGGAAGCTGAGATGGCAATGCGAGTCAACGAACATCGACGGGAACAGGAATCAAAGGGTCTGAGTCGGCTTGCTCGACGAGATCGCAGTGCCCAGGATTTCCTCGATCCTGACGCGGATCAACCGGGTCTTCTCGTCACCAGGGAAGCGCACGCCCACGCCCTGGGTGCGGCCACCCGACGCGTTGGCTGGCGTCAGCCAGGCCACCTTGCCGGCCACCGGATAGCGCTGGTTGTCCTCGGGCAGGGCCAGCAGCAGGTAGACGTCTTCGCCGAGCTTGTAGTCTCGCGTCGTCGGCACGAACAGGCCGCCTTCCGTGAAGGCCGGGATGTAGGCGGCGTAGAGCGCCGACTTCTCGCGAAAGACCAATTGGATGACGCTGGGCCGCGCGCCGGACGATGCGCCCTGACCGCTCACCGTGGGCAAGGGCAGGCTACCGCTCACCTTGCTGGGCTGGAATTGCGGAGACTTGGAGGAGGGGGCGTCGCTCATGAAGGGCGAGTGTAGTCAGCGCGCGGCGGCCGAGATGGCCGTCTGGGCTTGCGCCACCAAGGCCTCGATCCACAACCCGGCGTTCAGCGGATGGTCGGCGTGGCGGGCGGCGCGGCGCAGTTCGGCGTCCCAGCTCAGCAACGGTGCGGCGCGCTTGGGCGTAGGCAGGGCCGCCGGCGCGAAGAACTGGCCGCGCTGCCCGTGGCTGCGGCGCACCAGGTCGTGGCACAGGCGCTGCAGCGCATCGATGACGCGAGGTGGCGCCCAGTCCGACAAGGCCGCCACCTCGCCGCGGGCCACCCGCTTGGGCAGGGCCTGCCACGCCGCATCGGTCAAGCCGCCTTCGGACCAGGCCAGCGCCTGCTGCGGCCGGCCGCCTGTGGCATCCAGCAGCCCTTCGGCACCGTCGACACCCTTGGACACCAGCCAGGCCAGCGCGGCCGCGCGTTCGGGCAGCGGCAAGGGTACCGGCTGGCAGCGGCTGCGGATGGTGGGCAGCAGCGCGGCGCTGTCATGGCTGGCCAGCGCAAAGCGCAACAGGCCGGAGGGCTCCTCCAGCGTCTTCAACAACGCATTGGCCGCAATGCCGTTCAGCGCCTCGGCCGGGAAGATGACGACCACCTTGGCCTTGCCGCGCGCCGATGTCGCCTGGGCAAAGGCGAGCAGGTTGCGCACCGCTTCGACCTTGATTTCCTTGCTGGGTTTGGCCTTGCCGGCCTTGGGCGCGTCGGGTTCCTCGAAAGGCAGGCCGAGAGACTCACGGGCTGATGCGTCCAGGGCTTCCGGCATCAACAGCTGGAAATCCGGGTGGGTGCCGCTGGCGAACAGCTTGCAGCTTGAGCAGTGGCCGCAGGCGGGTTGGGCTTGGCCACGGTCTTCGCACAGCCAGCTCTGGGCCAGCTTGACGGCCAGTTCGAGCTGGCCGACGCCGGCCGGCCCTTGCACCAGCAGCGCATGCGAACGCGCCCGTGCCAGCGCATCGGCCAGCGGCGCCTGCAGCCAGGGGAGATCGGCGTTCAGCATGGGTAGCGTTCTGCAAGGACGGCCAGCACGTGGGCACCTACCTGCTCGACCGTGCCACTGGCGTCGACACGCACGATGCGCCCCGGCGCCTTGGCCGCACGCGCCGAATAGCCGGCCCGCACGCGCTCGAAGAACTCCAGGTCCTGCTGCTCGATGCGGTCGGCCTCACGGGCGCTGGCACGACGGGCGGCGGCCTGTTCGGCGGGCAGGTCGAACCACAGCGTCAATTCGGGCTCGGTGCCTTCCTGCACCCAATCGGCCAGCGGCTCCAGCACCGACAGCGGCAGGCCGCGGCCGCCGCCCTGGTAGGCGAAGCTGGCGTCAGTGAAGCGGTCGCAGAGCAGCGTCTTGCCGGCGGCCAGCGCGGGCTTGATGACGGCCTCGACATGGTCACGGCGGCCGGCAAACATCAGCAGCAGCTCGGTCAGCGAGCCCATGGATTCCTTGAGCACGATGTCACGCAGCGTCTCGGCCAGCGGCGTGCCGCCAGGCTCACGGCTCAACTGCACATCGGCGCCGCGCGCGCGGAACCAGTCGGCCACCGCCTGGATGTGGGTGGACTTGCCGGCACCGTCGATGCCTTCGAAAGAAATGAATCGACCGGTCACTTGCCGCCGCGTTGGTATTTGTTGACCGCGCGATTGTGCGCGGCGAGGTCATCGCTGAATTCGCTGCTGCCGTCGCCCCGGGCAACGAAGTAGACCGCCTTGATGGCCGCCGGGTTCAGCGCCGCCTGCAGCGAGGCCGCGCCGGGCATGGCGATGGGCGTGGGTGGCAGGCCGCCGCGGGTGTAGCTGTTGTAGGGCGTGTCGGCCAGCAGGTCGCGCTTGCGCAGGTTGCCGTCGAAGGCTTCGCCCAGGCCGTAGATGACGGTGGGGTCGGTCTGCAGCGGCATGCCCACGCGCAGCCGGTTCATGAAGACGGCGGCGACCTTGGAGCGGTCTGAAGACACGCCGGTTTCCTTTTCGACGACGGAGGCCAGGATCAGCGCCTCGTCGGCCGATTTCAGCGGCAGGTCGCGCGCCCGCTTGCTCCAGGCTGCCGCCAGCCGGCCCCGCATCGCCGCGTGGGCGCGCTTGAGCACCGTCAGGTCGCTGACACCGCGGCTGTAGGCATAGGTGTCGGGGAAGAAGCGACCCTCGGGCGCCACGCCGGGCTCACCCAGCGCCGTCATGATCTCGGCATCGCTCATCTGCGCCGTCTTGGGCTTGAGTGAAGGTGCGGCGGCGAGTGCCGCCCTCACCTGGCGCCAGTTCCAGCCTTCGATGAGGCGCAGTTGCTCCATGACCTGGTCGCCGCGCACCATCTTGTCGAGCAGCTCCCGCGGCGTGATGCCGGCGTGGACCTCATAGCTGCCGGCGCGGATCTGCTTGGCCTGGCCCGACCACTTGAACCATTGGTAGAGGAAGCGGGTATCGGTCTGCACGCCGGCAGCGACCCACGCGCGGGCAACCTCCACCGGGTTGGTGCCGGGCTCGATGGACAGCTCCACCGAAGGCGCCGACAGCGCCAGCGGGCTGCGCAGCCACTGCCAGACGGCGCCTGCAGCCAGCACTGCGATCAACAACAAGACGAGCAGCGCTCGCAACAACCACTTCATGCCCTGTGAAAAGCCCGGTCAAAAGGGGGCCGATGATAATTCCCGTCATGTCCCAAGCCTCCCAACTCCGTCTCTCTGACTGGGGCGTGATCCGCGCCCAGGGCGCTGACGCCGCCAGCTTCCTGCACAGCCAGCTGACCCAGGACTTCGCCCTGCTCGACCGCGAGCACGCACGCCTGGCCGGCTTCTGCACGGCCAAGGGCCGGCTGCTGGCGACGATGGTGGGCTGGCGCGGCGGTGATGAAGAGATTCTGCTGGCCCTGCCGGCCGAGACGCTGGCGGCGACGCTGAAGCGCTTGTCCATGTTCGTCATGCGGGCTAAGTGCAAGCTCAGCGACGCGAGCGCCGAGTTCGCGGTCTACGGCCTGCTGGGCGCGCCGGCCGCCGAAGCCTGGACGCTGACGCGCGATGGCGAAGCCGTTCAGGTCGCCCTGCCTGGCATCGGTCGCGCGCTGCGCGTGCAGCCTGCCAACGCGCCCGCACCGACCGGCGCAGCGATGACAGCCGACGACTGGGCCTGGGCAGAAGCCGAAGCCGGCGTGGCCTGGGTGCGCGGCGCCACCGTCGAAGCCTTTGTGCCGCAGATGATCAATTTCGAGGTGCTGGGCGGCGTGAACTTCAAGAAGGGCTGCTACCCCGGCCAGGAGATCGTCGCGCGCAGCCAGTACCGCGGCACGCTGAAGCGCCGGCTGCAGGTTTTCGAGGCGGATGCGCCCGCGACCATCGGCCAGGAGATCTTTAACAGCGCAGACCCGGAGCAGCCCGCTGGCGTCGTTGCGGGCAGTGGGTCCAAGGGCGGCCGGACAGCCATTGCCGCCGAGATCAAGCTCGCGGCATTGGAAGGCGGCAGCCTGCACCTGGGCAGCGCTACCGGCGCCACGCTGCAGCCGCGCGCCCTGCCCTACGAGATTCCGCCCCAAGACTGACCGTGCAGCTCTACGTCTACTACCGCGTCGCCGCCGACAACGTCGAGGCAGCACTCATCGCCTTTCGCAAGGCTCGTGTCGAAGCGCCCATCGAGCTGCTGCAAAGGCCAGAGCCGAATGCCGACGGGCAGTGGACGTGGATGGAGATCTACCCCGAAGGCTGGACCCACCGCGAGCCGCAGGTGGCGGCGGCAATGGCGCCCTGGCTGGCGAGTGAACGCAAGATCGAGCGCTTCGAGATGCTGGGCTGACGAGTCCCGCGACAACCACGGCCTCGTCTACTGATTGAACCAGCGGTAGAACTCTTCGTCATCGACATCGGTGAGCTCGGTGAATTTCCCGCTTCCAGCGAAGTCTGCGCTGACCTTGAAGCGACCGCCGACGCCGCTTTCGTAGCGTCCCGCCAACTGCACCTTGGTGCCGTTCAGCCCACTGAGCTGGAGCAGACCCGGCTCCGGCCCCACATTGGCTCCCGAAGTGCGCAGTTCACCCAGGGTGTCGACCTGGATGGAAGCCCCCGCCTCGCGGCCGGTCGAAAAGATCAGGTCGAACTGCCCTGCGGTGGTTTCCTCTTGCGTCTTGAAGGTGATGGCCAGGTTGCGCATCAGCAGCACCTGGCCACCCGCGAGCGTGACCTCCAGATCACCCTCGCTCAACACGAGGATGCGCCCACCGTCCAGATAGACGAAGCGCAGCTTGCCGGCCAATCGATAGGACCAGCCATAGGCCCAATACGCCTGCTGACCTCTTGACTGTTCGACTCGCGCATCCTTCAGGCCGGCCTTGTCCGCCACCAGTGCCGTCAGTGATGTGGTTCCCCCGCCAAGATCGGATGCCGAGCATTCGGGGCTCTCGGCGACGATCTTGTCGCCCGCCGACCAGGCCTTGTCCTTGTCGAGATCCAGGTAGTGGACTTCCATGCTGCCACGGCCACACAAAAAGGATCTGGAGGGATTCGCCGGGCCGACCAGGGACATTTCCAGGTTCACCTGACGCAGCCAACCACGGAATACCTGCTGCAGCGCCTGCGCGTTCGACAGCAGGAACCTCGTGTTCGCCTCCGTCAATGCGAAGCTGGGCGCTGCATGCGGCGGCGTCGCCGACACGACCGGTGATGGCGCAGGAGACTCCGCGCCGCCTCCGCCGCCTCCGCAAGATGCCAGCATTGCCGCCACACCCAGCAGCGCAACCCGACTCATCATGGCGAGCTTCATTCGCCCCTCCCCAACCATCTTCTTGATCATCCAACCCACAAGCCCCCCGCCCGCTCAAAGTGCCCTGACCATCTCCACGTGCCCGATGCCGGCCTCCTCGAAAGGCTGGCCGCGCCGCTGGAATCCAGCCCGCAGATAAAAGTTCTCGGCAGACAGCTGCGCATGCAGCAGCACCTCGCGGTAGCCCTGTTTTCTGGCCTCGGCCATCAACGCGTCGAGCACCTGGCGGCCGATCTGGGTGCCGCGCATGGCGCGCAGCACGGCCATGCGGCCGATCTTGGCCACGCCGGGCACATGCTCCAGCATGCGGCCGGTGGCCAGCGGAATGCCGAAGCGGTTGCGCGCCAGCGCATGCAGGCAGCTCGCGTCGGCGGCGTCCCATTCCATGTCGGCCGG
Organism: Roseateles sp. P5_D6; assembly: GCF_054049415.1. Lineage (NCBI taxonomy): Bacteria > Pseudomonadati > Pseudomonadota > Betaproteobacteria > Burkholderiales > Sphaerotilaceae > Roseateles > Roseateles sp. P5_D6. Next base: position 59,111 of record NZ_JBFUMK010000009.1, read on the forward strand.
GATGCCCTGCTCCTCGATGAAGACCTCGCGACGGATGGCGCCGGCGGCTTCGCCATGCTCGCTCCATGCGCCGACGCTGACGTCGACGACGCTCTGGCCGGCCTCGAAGCCATGGATGACGTCGCGCAGCGCCTCGGGCAGGCGCTGCGGCGTCTGCGCGACCGGGTCGGCGAAGACGTAGATCATGTCGGCCTGCACCAGCAACTGGTCGCCACGGAAGAAGGCGCCGTCGACCTTCATCGAGCTGTTGCCGAACTCGCGGCAGCGCACGCCGATGTCCAGGCGGTCGTCATAGCGGGCCGAGGCGAGGTAGTCCAGCGCCGCGCGGCGCACGAAGAGGTCGCCACCCAGCATCTTCATCGTGTCGGCATAGGGCAGCGCCAGGGCTCGCCAATAGCCGCTGATGGCCGTGTCCATATAGGTCAGGTAGTGGCCGTTGAAGACGATGCCCTGGGCGTCGATCTCGGCCCAGCGCACGCGCAGCGGTTCGAAGAAGCGGAAGTCCTGGCGTTTCATGGCTTGAGATGTTCCTTGATGGCCGCGGCGCAGAAGTCCAGCGCCGCGACGGCCTCGGGCAGGCTGCGGCCCATCTTGATGAAGTCGTGGGTCACGCCGCGTGCGAGTTCCAGCTGCACCGGCACGCCGGCCGCGCGCAGCACGTCGGCATAGGCCAGGCCTTCGTCCACCAGAGGGTCGGCCTCGGCCAGCAGCACGGCGGCGGGCGCGAGATCGGCATGGTCTTCGGCCTCCAGCGGTGCGAAGCGCCAGTCGCTGCGCTGGTCGGCGTCGATGTAGTGGCTGAAGAACCATTCGATGGTCGTCGCATCGAGCAGATAACCCTCGGCAAAACGGCGGTGCGAGTCATGGCTCAGCCGGGCCGCGGTACCGGGCGTGATCAGAAGCTGAAGCGCCAGCGGCAGGCCCTGCTCACGGGCGAAGAAGGCCGTGCTGGCCGCCAGCGTGCCGCCGGCGCTGTCGCCGCCGACGCCCAGGCGGCTGCCGTCCAGGCCCAGCGCCGACGCCTGCTCATGCAGCCAGGCCAGGCCAGCCCAGGCATCGTCGACAGCAGCCGGAAAACGGTGCTCGGGTGCGAGGCGGTAGTCCAGCGCCAGCACGGCTGCGCCACTGCGGTTGCTGAGCTGGCGGCACAGGCTGTCATGCGTCTCCAGGTCGCCGATCGTGAAGCCGCCGCCGTGCAGATACAGCAGCACGGGCAGCTTGTCGGCGCTGGGCGCGTACAGACGTGCCGGCCGGCCAGCCACCTCCAGATCTTCGACGCGGGCCAGGGCCGCACGCGGCAGGTCCAGGATCTCTGCGCCCATGCGGTAGGCCAGGCGGGCCTCACGCGGCGTCAGCGCGTGAAACGGCGGCCGCTTGGCGCGCTGGATGCGCGTCAGCAGTTCGGCCATGCGTGGGGTCAGTGGCGTCGTCATCGGGCCCGCATTGTCGGCGGCACCCAGGGGTCGCGCAGCGGGGCTTGGAAGGCGTTCTCGCTCGTTGGCGCCACGCTGCCCGGCTGCTGCGGCGTACCGGCGCGATCCACCATCACGAAGGGTCGAGCCTGCAACGCTCGCCGTTCGGGTCCGAGGTCGGCAGCGGCACGCAGGGCCAGCGTGTTCGCGTAGAAGGCCTTGAGGTCGGCGAGCTGAGCGACCCGGGTCGCGTCGTCGAGATAGCTCATGTGGCCGCCGGCATAGTTGCGGACTTTCACGCGGCTGGCATCGACGCGCGCCAGGTCGGTCTCGGTCAGGTGAAAGGGCGTGGCCAGGTCGTGATAGCCGCTGACGGCGAGCACGCGCAGGCGGGCGTTCTGGGCCAGGGCCACCGAGAGGTCGGGCAAGGTGTCCGGCAAGGGCCGGCCGGCGTGGCTGAAGTTCCAGAAGTTGATGGCATTGCTCAGCACGACATAGGTGGAGCTGTTGCGGTAGCCGAGCTGGTCGCGCAGATGGGTGGCGATGCCGGTGGCGAAGCTGCTGCCGATCCAGGTGCTGGACACATCGCCCTCCGAGGCGAGCTGGCTGCCGATGGCCGCCTTCATGCGGCCGTCGTAGCGGCCGAGCTGCTGGCCGGAGATCAGCCAGATGCGGAAGTTGTCGGCCGACACGTTCAGGCTCGTCTGCCATTGCGCCGCGGGTAAACCGGTCAGGTTGGCCAGAGGCTGCCAGATCGTCGGTGTCGGTACATTGGCCAGCCAGGCTTGCAGCGCCGGCGCGTAAACCTGGTCGGCATAGGTACGCGCCTGCGCCGCCCAGGCATTGAGATCGGTCGGCACGGGCTGCGTCAGCTGGTGGAAGGCGCCAACGGCGGCGAAGCTCGGCAGATAGCCGCCGCAGCCCTGCCCGTTCGTGATGCCGCAATTGCTGTTGTAGTCCATCGCCGGGGACTGCAGCACAAGCCCGTCAAGCATGACGCCGGCCTCCTGCAACTGGCGCGCAAGCACGGCCGTACGCGGGCCGCCGTAGCTTTCGCCGTAGAGGTATTTGGGCGAGGCGGCGCGGTTGTTGGCAGCCAGGTAGCGCTGGATGAAGTCGCGGAACAGCGCGGCGTCGGCGTCCACGCCCCAGAAGTTGCGGTTGGTGAAGGGCGCGATGGCCTGGGAGTAGCCGCTGCCCACTGCGTTGATGAAGACGAGATCGGTCTGGCCCAGCAGGTGCTCGGCGTTGTCGATCATCGGGAAAGGCCGCGCCGCCGTCGTGTCGGGTGCGTTGGCCACGAGGCGCTTGGGACCGAAGCTGCCCAGCTGCAGCCAGACCGAGGCCGAGCCCGGGCCGCCGTTGTAGAAGAAGGTGACGGGGCGGGTCGCCACATCGGCGCCGGGCAGGGTGTAGGCGACGTAGAACACCGAGGCCTCGGCAGCGCCGGTGGCGTCGCGCGCGATCAGGTGGCCGGCGGTGGCGGTGTAGCTCAGCGTCTGGCCGTTGGCCGTGAGCGTCTGGGTGCTGACGGCGGCGGCCTCGACGGCGCCCGACAGCGAAGCATCGGCCGCCGAGGAATAGACCGTCGTGTCGGTCAGCCCCGGCTGGTTGTCGACAGGCGGCGTCGGCGTGGGGGCCGAGCCCCCTCCTCCGCCCCCGCAGGCCGCGAGCAGGACCAGGAGCAGCAGGGGCAGTGAAGTCGCGCGCATGACGGCGAGTCTAGACACGCCGGACTAGGATGCGCAAAGACATTGCAGGGAGTGCGCCGTGGCCCAGATCCTCTACCTGACCCGCATCGAGCTCGAGTTCGGCGCCAGCCGCCTGCTGCCGGCCGAATGCGAGCGCATCGGCATCCGCCGCCCGCTCGTCGTCACCGACGCCGGCGTGCGCGCAGCCGGCGTGCTGGACGAGGCGCTGGCAGCCTTCGACGTCAAGCCCCCCGTGTTCGACCGCACCCCCGCCAACCCGACCGAGGCCGCCGTTCGGCTGGCGGCGCAGATGGCCCGGGAGTTCGACTGCGACGGCCTGCTCGCCATCGGCGGCGGCTCCAGCATGGACCTGGCCAAGGGCGTGGCCATCGCCGCCACGCACGAGGGCCCGCTGACGCACTACGCGACCATCGAAGGCGGCGCCGGGCGCATCAGCCCCAAGGTGCTGCCGTTGATCGCCGTGCCGACGACGGCGGGCACTGGCAGCGAGGTGGCGCGCGGCGCCATCATCATCGTCGACGACGGCCGCAAGCTGGGCTTCCACAACTGGGAGCTGCTGCCCAAGGCGGCCATCTGCGACCCGGCGCTGACTCTGAAACTGCCGCCGGGCCTGACGGCCGCCACCGGCATGGACGCCATCGCCCACTGCATCGAGACCTTCCTCGCGCCGGCCTTCAACCCGCCGGCCGATGGCATCGCGCTGGAAGGCCTGCGCCGGGGCTGGCAATCCATTGAACAGGCCACGCGCGACGGCCAGGACCGGGATGCGCGCATGGACATGATGTGCGCCAGCGTGCATGGCGCGATGGCTTTCCAGAAGGGCCTGGGCGCGGTGCACTCGCTGAGCCATGCACTGGGCGGCCTGAACCCGCGCCTGCACCACGGCACGCTGAACGCGGTCTTCCTGCCGGCCGTGATCCGCTTCAATGCCGAGGCCGACAGCGTGCGGCGCGAGCGGCGCATCGAACGGCTGGCGCAGGCCATGGGGCTGGCCGGCAGCGACGCCGATGCGGTGGCCGGCGCGATCAGCGCATTGAATGCCCGCCTGGGCTTGCCCAGCGGGCTCGCGGCCATGGAGGTCGGCCCCGAGCTGGACGACCGCATCATCGAACGCGCCCTGGTCGATCACTGCCACAAGACCAACCCGCGCATTGCGAGCGCCGAGGAATACCGGGCGCTGCTGGCAGCATCGCGTTGATCATCGTTTTCATCGCGACAGCGTGACCGAAGTCCCAGTTTGCGGCCGACACGGCTTGTAACGCCGCACTAGCATGCTTCGTTGCCCGCGCGCAGGCGCGGCGTCGAGACGAAAAGACAGGAGACATCATGAACAAGCTATCCATCGGCAAGCGCCTGGCCGCCGGCTTCGCCCTGGTGCTGGCATTGGCCGCCTGCGTGATTGCGCTGGCGTCCTGGCGGCTGGCCTCGACGGCCGCGGCGACGCGTCAGATGATGGACGAGCCGCTGACCAAGGAGAGGCTGATTGCGGACTGGAACCGCAACATCAACTCGGGCGTGCGCCGCACCATGGCCATCGCCAAGAGCTCCGACGCTTCGCTGGTCGAGCTGTTCAAGGAGGATCAGGCGCAGTCCACCAAGTCGTCCAGCGAGATGCAGGACAAGCTGAAAGCGCTGATCCGCTCGCCCGAGGAGCAGACGCTGTTCGATGAAGTCGGCAAGGCACGCAAGATCTACATCGATTCACGCGACACGATCGTCAAGCTCAAGAAGGACGGCCAGGCCGAGGCGGCCGACAAGCTGCTGACCGATGTCTTCGTGCCCGGCTCCAAGGTCTATCTGGCCAAGATGCAGGACTTCCTGGACTACCAGCGCAAGGCCATCGACCAGACCGCGGCCGGCATCGACGCCGCCAACAGCAACGGCCGCCTGCTGCTGCTGGGTTTCGGCCTCGCCATGCTGGGCCTGGGCGTGGCCGCAGCCTGGACCATCACGCGCAGCATCACGCTGCCGCTGGCGGCAGCCAACGAATTGGCCGAGCGCGTGGCGGACGGCAATCTGATGCGCTCGGGCGCGGGACAGATTGCGCGCTCCGACGAAATCGGCAAGCTGCAGACGACGCTGCGCCGCATGCGCGAAACGCTGGCGCAGACGATTGGCAGCATCCGCGATTCGGCCGAATCCATCGGCACCGCGTCGGCCGAGATCGCCAGTGGCAACCAGGACCTGAGCGCCCGCACAGAAAAGGCGGCCTCCAGCCTGGAGCAGACGGCCAGTGCGATGGAGGAGCTGACCGGCACAGTGCAGCAGTCGGCGGCGTCAGCCGGCCAGGCGAACACGCTGGCGGTCTCGGCCGCCAACGTGGCTCAGCGGGGCGGCGAGGTGGTCGGCCAGGTCGTGCACACCATGGACGAGATCAATGCCAGCTCGCGCAAGATCGCCGACATCATCAGCGTCATTGATGGCATCGCCTTCCAGACCAACATCCTGGCGCTGAATGCCGCCGTCGAGGCGGCGCGAGCCGGTGAACAGGGGCGCGGCTTTGCGGTTGTCGCCAGCGAAGTGCGCTCGCTGGCCGGCCGCTCGGCGGATGCGGCCAAGGAGATCAAGAGCCTGATCGGCAGCAGTGTCGAGCGCGTGGAAGCGGGCTCGCGGCTGGTGGCCGAGGCGGGCAAGACGATGGGCGAACTCGTTGGCGCCGTGCAACGCGTCAAGGACATCATGGGCGAGATCACGACCGCCACGGCCGAGCAGTCCGACGGCATCGCCCAGGTCAATATCGCGATCGCCCAGCTCGACCAGGTCACGCAGCAGAACGCCGCCCTGGTGGAGGAGTCGACCGCCGCGGCCGAGAGCCTGCGCGAACAGGCGACGACGCTGAACGGCGCGGTCGGCACCTTCCAGGTGGCGCGGCGCTAAGGAAGCGCTGAATAAGTCCCCGCGATGCAGCGCGCCCTGGTTTGGGATGGGCTGCCAGGCGCAACGCGCAGCCATAGCCCTTGCTATGGCGAGCATTTGCAACGCCGCAGACCGCCCAAAGCAGGGATGCGCTGCGCGCGAGGGACTTGTTCAGCGCTTCCCTAACTGCCTCCGCCGCCTCCGCAGCCCGAGCCGCCGCAGCTGCTGCCGCCACCGCCGTCACAGCTGGCTCCACCGCCATCGCTGCTGCCACAGTCGCTGCTGCCGCCATCGCTGAAGCTGTAGCCCCAGTTGAATCCGCCATCGCCGCTGCCGCTGTCATCACGGCGGCGCTGCATCGCCTGGGCCTCTGCGGCACTGAGCAGCCCCAGGCCCGCCAACCCGGCAGCACCGAGAGCGGCATGGGTCGTCGAGCTGCCGCTGAGCTGACCAAAGCCATCGATCTGGCGATGCACCAGCACACCGCGCTCATGACCATAGGCCCAGCCGGTGGGCAGGCGCATCAGGCCGTCGAGCGCGAACAGGAAGGGCAGCCGCTGGGCGATCAGGCTGCGCCCTTCGCTGCGACAGGCGCCGGCCCAGGTGCGGGCCAGGCATTCATCCAGGGGCGCGCCCAGCGCCTCGGCTTCGCGGTGTTCGACGTGCTGGCCGAAGTAGCGTTGCTGCCAGGCAGCCAGCCCGCCAGCATCCGTTTGCAGCCAGACATGCCACACCGAATCCGCCGCCTTGCTGGGCAAGGCACACGGGCCCTGAGCCTGCTGCAGCCGGCAGGCCTCGAAGAACTGGGCCAGGCCTGTGGAGCAGCGCAACCAGGCCGCGTCATCGACGGCAAGGCCGGGAAAGTCATCGGGGGCTTGCCGCATCCAGGCCTCGCGAACCGCGGGCGGGATCTGCTCGGCGGCCAGCGTGGCCGGCGGGCACTGGCGGCGCAGCGCCTGCTGGAAACGGGTCTCGCGTCGCTGGCCGACCCAGGCGCTCAGGCGATTTGCGAGGCTGAACTTTGTTGTCGTTGTGTTGTTCATGGCCACGAGTGTTTGACATGAATATGACACGACCGTGACGACCGGGCAAACACTCACAACGCCATAAAAAAGGCCCGCCGAAGCGGGCCACAAAAGTCAGGAGTTGAAGCCGACTGATTTAACCGTGCTTGGCGTCGAAGAACTGCTCGTCTTCCGTCGAGCCCTTCAGCGCGGCCGTGGAAGCGTTGGCCTCGATGGTCGTCGTGACGGCGTCGAAGTAGCCGGTGCCGACTTCGCGCTGGTGCTTGACMGCGGTGAAGCCCTTCTCGGCGGCGGCGAATTCSTTCTCTTGAAGCTCGACGAAAGCGCTCATCTGGTGACGGGCGTAGCCATGGGCCAGTTCGAACATCGAGTAGTTCAGGSYRTGGAAGCCGGCCAGCGTGATGAACTGGAACKTGTACCCCAGGGCACCCAGTTCGCGCTGGAACTTGGCGATGGTCGCGTCGTCCAGGTTCTTCTTCCAGTTGAAGCTCGGCGAGCAGTTGTAGGCCAGCAGCTTGCCAGGGAACTTGGCATGGATGGCGTCGGCGAAGGCCTTGGCGAAGGCCAGGTCGGGCTTGCCGGTCTCGCACCAGATCAGGTCGGCATAGGGCGCGTACGCCAGGCCGCGGCTGATGGCCTGGTCCAGGCCGTTGCGGGTACGGTAGAAGCCTTCGACGGTGCGCTCGCCGGTGCAGAACGGCTTGTCGTTGTCGTCGATGTCGGCGGTGACGAGGTCGCCGGCTTCGGCGTCGGTACGGGCGACCAGCAGCGTGGGCGTGCCCATGACGTYGGCAGCCAGGCGGGCGGCGACGAGCTTGGCCACGGCCTCACGGGTGGGCACGAGCACCTTGCCGCCCATGTGGCCGCACTTCTTGGCGCTGGCAAGCTGGTCTTCGAAGTGCACGCCCGCGGCACCGGCCTCGATCATGGCCTTCATCAGCTCGAAGGCGTTCAGCACGCCGCCAAAGCCCGCTTCGGCGTCGGCCACGATGGGGGCGAAGAAGTCGATGTCGTCCTTGCCTTCGCTCCACTGGATCTGGTCGGCGCGCTGGAAGGTGGCGTTGATCTTCTTGACGACCTTGGGCACCGAGTCCACCGAGTACAGCGACTGGTCGGGATACATCTCGCCATTGCTGTTGGCGTCACCGGCGACTTGCCAGCCSGACAGRTAGATGGCYTTSASGCCGGCCTTGACCTGCTGCATGGCCTGGTTGCCGGTCAGGGCGCCCAGGGCATTGACGAAAGGCTCGGTGTTCACCAGGCCCCAGAGCTTCTCGGCACCGCGCTTGGCCAGCGTGTGTTCGATCTCGATGGAGCCGCGCAGGCGCACGACGTCGGCGGCGCTGTAGCCGCGGGTGATGCCCTTCCAACGGGGGTTCTCGGCCCAGTCTTTTTCCAGGGCGGCGATCTGTTGGTCACGGGTGAGGCGGGTCATGAAAAGCTCCTTGCTGAACATCGAAAACCGATGGTGCAAGACTAGGCCTTGGACCTGGCCTTGTGAAGCCGCTAGTCTTATATAAGACGAAAAACTTTGTCATTTAAAAACAATGGCTTATGTTTTATTTTTCAAATCAAGAAATGCCATTCACCATAATGAGAAATATTGCGGCAGCGCACCATGGTTGCTTTTCACGATTTGAAAAGTGACTTTCGAATCGTGAGAACGCACCGCTTCAGAATGCGTCCAACCATGACCCACTCAGGCTGCGTGCCATGACCCTTCTCGTGACCCCTCGGCTGCGCCTTGAGCCGCTGAACGACAGCCATTTCGAGGCCCTGTACCGCCTGAACAGCGACCCCGTCGTCATGCGCTACATCACCGGCCGGCCTGACACGCCGGAAGACACGCAGTCCATGATCGACCGCGTGAAGGCCCGCTGGGCCGAGTTCGGCTATTCCTGGTGGGGTTTCATCCGCCAGGACAACGGCGACCTGATCGGCACCGGCTGCATCCAGCACTTGAACCGCGACCCGGCGGGGCCGCTGGAGACCGGCTGGCGGCTGCGCCAGGATGCCTGGGGCGTGGGCTATGCCAGCGAAGCAGCCCGCCACATGGTCGGCTGGGCGTTCAAGACGCTCAAGCCGGAGTTGATCTGCGCCGTCTGCCAGCCCGAGAACACGCCCTCCTCCACCGTCATGGAGCGCCTGGGCATGACCTTCACCGGCAACGGCCGCTGGTATGACATGGATTGCAGGCGCTACGACATCACCGCGGCGCAATGGGCGGCCAGCCCAGCTAAAACACGCTACGACGCTGAGGCATAGTTCGGTTTCTCGCAATCACTCTGCACGGAGGACCTATGGCCAACACCGAACAACGCGGCAACAAGATGACGAAGAAACCCAAGAAGGACACGGGCCCCGGCAAGGCGGCGGGCTCGGATCGCCCGGTGCCACCGATGACGGCCGTCCTGCCCAAGGGCAAGGAAGCCAAGCTCAAGAACAAGTAAGGCCGACCGCTGGCCGGCCAGCGGCTACAAACCGCCGACGAAGTAGCGCTTCAGGCCGGCCAGCACCATCTCGACCGCGATCGCGGTCAGCACCAGGCCCATCAGCTTCTCGATGGCCGAGACCACCGAGTCGCCGAGCAGCTTGCGGATGCGGTCCGCCAGCACGAGCACCAGGCCTGAGACCAGCAGGGCCGCGCTGAGCGCACCAATCCACTCGTAAATGCGGTCAGGCTGGCGGGACGCCAGCAGCAAGACCGTGGCCATGGCCGATGGCCCAGCCAGCAGCGGCACGGCCAGCGGAAAGATCAGCGGCTCCTTGCCGGGCTCCAGGCCATAGGCCGATTCGCCCGAGCTGCCGAAGATCATGCGGATGGCGATGATCACCAGAATCACGCCGCCAGCCACCTCGAGCGAGCGCTCCGACAGGTGCATCACGCGCAGGAAGCCCTCGCCCAGGAACATGAAGGCAAACAGCACGCAGAAGGCGATGCCCACCTCGCGCAACGCCACCCGCGTGCGGCGCTCCTTGGGCACCGCACGCATGATGGGAATGAACACGGGCAGGCTGCCGAGCGGGTCGAGCACCAGCAGCAGCAGGATCAGGGCGGAGAGGAAGCTGTGGTCCATCGATTCATTGTCCCCGCCGCCCTGTCGAAAAGGCTGGCACGCGGCGCTACAGCGCGGGCACAAAGCACGCCAGGCGCTTCCCGCGCAGCACTACGTCAGCGGCGAGCCTCGCGCCTCAGGAGCCCGAAGGCCATCGCTAGACTACGCCGCCTCGCCAACGACAACAGGTTCACCTGGATTCACGACGCATGATGGATCTGATTTGCGCAACGCGCCTGACCTCTCACGACTTCTGGACCCGCTCAGCACTGGGTCTGTCGTTGCAGCGCATATCGCATGACCACCGACTGAAACCACGCATTGCCTTCGAGAACCGTAGGGGTTTGCCGTCGGTCTACAACGAGCGCATCGACGCCGCCGACGCCGAGCCGATCCTGGTATTCATCCACGACGACGTCTGGCTGGACGATCACTTCTTTTTCGAACACGTGTCGGCTGCCGTGAACGCGGTGGACATCATCGGCGTGGCAGGCAACCGCCGCCGCGTGCCGGGGCAGCCCTCATGGGCTTTTCCGACCCCGCGCTTCGAATGGGATGCCGCCGAGCACCTCAGCGGCACGGTCTGCCATGGGCAGCAGGCTTTTGGCAAGGTCGCCCACTTCGGCCCGGTGCCGGCCAGCTGCGAGCTGTTGGATGGCGTGCTGCTCGCCACCCGGCGTGACCTGCTCAGGGAACGACAAGTTCGTTTTGACGAGCGCTTCGACTTCCACTTCTACGACATGGACTTTTGCCGCAGCGCCCGTCAGGCCGGGCTGTGGCTGGCCACCTGGCCGATCGCCATCACTCACCAGAGCAGCGGACGCGCCGGCTCGCCCGACTGGCGAGAAAACTACGACAAATACCTCGCCAAATGGGGCGCATGAGGCGGGCAGCGCTCAGTCCACAACGGGCCTGAACGGCAGCTGCGCCTCGACGCGGATCACCAAGCAAGGGTTGCACGATCATGCCCGCCGACTTGCATGTCGGCGGGCCGTCGCAGGCGTTGCACAGTCCGCAGCTACCGTGCTTTTGTCCGGGCTCAGAACTTGTAGTAAGCCCGCGCGTAGTAGGACGCGCCATTCAGGCCGAACTGCACGCTGTCGTAGTAGAAGCCGTTGTCGGTCTCGAACGGGTCCTGGCGCGACGGCTTCACGTTGAAGACGTTGTTGCCACCGATGCTGAGCTTCAGCGCCGGCGTGGCCTGCCAGGTGGCGCCCAGGTCCATCGAGGTCTTGGGCTTGTAGTTCAGCGTCATGCCTTCGGTGAAAGCGCCCTGCGTCTGCTTGCCGAAGTGGATGATCTTGGCCTCACCCGTCCAGGCGCCCTGGGCGTACTCGAAGCCCAGCGTGCCCTTGGCCCGCGGGCCGGCCTCCTCGATGAAGAGGCGCTCGCGCGTCGACAGCAGCACATCCTCGTACCCCTTCAGCGCTGCCGGCGCGTGGATGGCCGTCACCGTCGTGCGGCTGATGTTCAGCGCCAGGAAAGTGCTGAGTTGACCCGCGCCCAGCTTCATGCGGTTGGACGCGGTCAGGTCCAAGCCGCGGGTGCGCGTGTTGATGGAGTTGACGAAGAAGGCGGTCTGCTCGACACCCTGGCTGGTCAACAGCGGTGCCAGCGGCGGGTAGTTGCTGGCCGTGAAGCGGCCGGACAGCACGATGCGGTCTCGGATGTTGATCTGGTAGAGGTCGACAGTGAGCGAGGTGTCGGCGCTCGGCTTGACGGTGAGGCCGAGCGTGAAGTTCTTGGACTTCTCCTGCTTCAGCGGCGGCACACCCGCGGCCAGCGGGATGGCGCTGCCGTTCGGGGCCAGCTTCACCTGCACGGGCTTGCCGCTGATGAAGTCGGTGAAGGTGGACGAGAAGTAGAGCTGCTGCAGACTGGGGGCGCGGAAACCCGTGCTGGCCGCGCTCCGCAGCAGCACTTCCTTGCTGAGCTTGTAGCTGGCCGCCAGCTTGGCGGTGGTCTCGGAGCCGAAGTCGCTGTAGTGCTCAGCACGGATGGCTGCGTCGACTGTCAGGCTGGGCGTGAAGCTGGCTTCCCAATCGGCATACAGCGCCTGGCTGTTGCGGCTGCGGTTGGTCATGTCGACCGGCTGAAAGCCCGGGAAGCCCTGGCTGCCGGCGATGCCGCCGAAGTTCAGGCCGTCGGCGTCCTGGTACGAGCCCAGTTCGCCAGCGACGATGTCGTATTTCTCTTTGCGGTACTCGGCGCCGAAGGCGATGTTGCTGCCCCCGAGCAGGTCTGGGAAGAAGCGGCTGACATCGAAGTTGGTCGTCGCCTGGCTGAAGCCGAAGCCGCCGGCGTCAAAGCTGGACGGGCTGATGCCCTTGCCGCCATCCAGCAGATCCTTGTTGGCGATGGACGCGTTCAGCGTGTTGCTGATGTTGTAGCGCATCTTGTTGGAGCCATAGGTCTGCGACAGATCGGTGTCCCAGCCGACAAAGGCCGACTTCCAGCCGACGCTGACATAGCGGTCCTCGATCTTGCCGTTGATGAAGGGCACGAAGCCGTCAGGGTACATCGCGGCGGAGTTGCGCGACGGCACGTCGCTGGAGCCGACGCCGCCGCGCGCCCAGGCGCCGGACGACGCATCGCGGTTCTGCGCACCGGCGGTGACGTAGAGCTTGTTCTCGGCCGCCAGCGGGAACTCGCCGTTCAGATAGACCGTCTTGTTCGTGACCGCGGTGTCGCCAATGGTGCGGGGGCCGACCTTCTCGTCGTTGGGGTCGTTGCGGTTGGAACGGCCACGGTCCTGCCATTCGCCGGTGATGCCCAGCGAGCCGTCGCCGAGCTTGATGCCGCAATAGGCAGAGGCGAGGTAGTTCTTGCCGTCGCCCGCCGAGTACTGGCCATAGCCCGCCACGGCCTCGCAGCCGGCCTTCTTCTTCAGCTGGATGTTGACGACGCCGGCAATGGCGTCTGAGCCGTACTGGGCCGCCGCGCCGTCACGCAGCACCTGCACGTTGTCGATGGCCAGCAGCGGCAAGGCATTCATGTCCGTGCCCGTCGCGCCACGGTTGCGCGCGCCGAACAAGTTGACCAGGGCCACGGTGTGGCGGCGCTTGCCGTTGACGAGCACCAGGGTCTGGTCCGAGCCCAGGCCACGCAGGGCCGCCGAGTCGATCAGGTCGGCACCGTCAGCGCCGGTCTGGCGCGTCGAGTTGAAGGACGGCGACAGGTATTGCAGCGTCTGCGCCAGATCGAACTGACCCCCGCCCTCGGTGATCTTGCTCATCGAATAGATGTCGACAGGCACCAGCGTGTCGGTGCTGGACGCGGCGGGCAGGCTCTTGCGGGAGCCGATGACTGTCACGCGCTCGAGGTTGCTGGCTTCCTGGGCCAGGGCTGAGGCGGTGGCAAAGAGGGTGATGGCGGCAAGCGCGGTCGGCAGCAGGCGGGTGGCGTGCATGGAAGGACTCCGTGATCGATTTGTGATGGCGGCGGAGTTTGCCCCTCGTAACAGGCCCGTGAAGGTGGGTGTTGTGGCCCGCCGACAGGTTTGAAACCAACGAAACGAACGAAGCTTCGGTGCAACCCGAGGGCGGGAAAACGAGAATCCGCCGCGCTCAGCCCCGCGGATGGTGCTCGGCGTGCAAGGCTTTGAGGCGCTCCCGCGCCACATGGGTGTAGATCTGCGTCGTCGACAGATCGGCATGCCCTAGAAGCAGCTGCACGGCACGCAGATCCGCACCATGATTGAGCAGATGCGTGGCAAAGGCGTGGCGCAGCGTGTGCGGCGACAGCGGCACGGTGATGCCGGCCGCCAGCGCGTGTCGCTTGATCAGGGTCCAGAACATCTGCCGCGTCATGCCGGCGCCGCGGGCGGTCACGAAGAGGTCGTCGCTGCTCTGGCCGGCCAGGATCTCGGCGCGGGCCTCGCGCAGATAGCGCGTCATCCAGTCCCTTGCGTGCTCGCCAAAGGGCACGAGGCGGGCCTTGCTGCCCTTGCCGGTGACGTGCAGCACCGCGTCCTTGAAGGCGACATGGGCGCTCTTGAGCGTGACGAGTTCGGACACGCGCAGGCCGCTGGCATACATCAGCTCCAGCATCGCGCGATCACGCAGCCCCAGCGGCGTGTCGACATCCGGCGCATCCAGCAGCGCGCTGACCTGGGCCTCGCTGAGCAGCTTGGGCACGCGCAGCGGCTGCTTGGCCGTCGTCAGCTTGAGCGTCGGGTCGGCCTGGACGCGGCCCTCGCGCAGCGCCCAGCGGAAATAGCGCTTGAAGACCGACAGCCGGCGATTCGAGCTCGTGGCCTTGCCGGCCGGTTTGGCGGCGGCGTACTCGAACAGCTTCAGCTCGGTGCAGGCATCCAGCGAGGCGGGCGCCAGCCAGGCCGCCAGCGCGGACAGGTCGCGCCGGTAGGCCGCCTGCGTGTTGGCGCTCAGGCCGTCTTCCAGCCAGAGCGCCTCGATGAAACTCTCGATGCCCGCATCAATGGCCATGGCGCATCCCGCATTCGGGCCGAGCGCCGGGCCGCTCCCTAGCCGGCCCGCTTTGGCGATGTGCTTGCCGGTCAATCCGGCAAGCATCGCCGTCCCCTCGGGGGACCGGCCAAGGTAGTCCTTGGACGAGGGGCGCTACTTCAATCAAGCTTGAGCTTCTGTGCCGCCACGACCTTCTTGTAGACCTCGAACTCCGCCGCAATCTGCGCCGCGAACTGCTCGGGCGTGTTGGCCACGATCAGCGAGCCGGTGTCCTCGATGCGCTTCTTGACGTCGGGGATCTCCAGCGCCTTCTTGACCCCATCGTGCACCTTGTCGACGATGTCGCGCGGCAGGCCCTTGGGGCCGTGGATGCCGTAATAGGCCAGCCGGTTGACGGCCTCCAGGCCGACTTCCTTGAAGGTCGGCACATTCGGCAACGCCGCCAGGCGCTGCGGTGCGGCGACGACGATGGGAATGAGGCGGCCGTCCTTGATGAAGGGCAAGGCCGAGGGCAGGTTGTCGAAGATCATCGGCACCTGGCCGGCCACCGTGTCGTTCAGGGCAGGGCCGGCGCCGCGGTAGGGGATGTGCAGCACGAAGACGCCGGCCAGCGTCTTGTAGAGCTCCATCTGCAGGTGGCCGATGCCGCCGGTGCCGGAGGTCGCGTAGCTGTGCTTGGCCGGGTTCTTCTTGAGTTCGGCGACGAAGCTCTTGTAGTCGCGCGCCGGRAAGCTSGGGTGCACSGCAATGACGTTGGGCGTYGCCGCGACGTTGATGATGGGCGTGAAGTCGGTCAGCGGGTTGTAGGCGATCTTGGGATTGATCGCCGGGTTGGCCGCCGTCGTCGACACCGTGGCCATGCCCAGTGTGTAGCCGTCGGGCGCGGAGCGCACGATTTCCATCGCGCCGACTGTGCCGCCGCCGCCGGCCTTGTTGTCGACCACCATGGTCTGGCCCAGGACGCTGGACATGCGCTCAGCGACGATGCGGGCAATGATGTCCGTCGTGCCGCCTGGTGCGAACGGCACGATCAGGCGGATGGGTTTAGCGGGGTAGCCCTGCGCCCAGGCCAGATGCCCGAAGGGGCCGAGGCTGGCGAGTGCGGCGGCTTGGAGGACGGAACGGCGTTGCATGAAGTCGGTCTCCTTGGTTTGATGGGGCGATGCTAGTTCAGGACGGCTGACCCAGCAGGCCGGCACGCAACCGGGCATCGCTGTTGCTGTCGCCAAGGAAGACCTTCAGGAAGGCCGTGTAGAAGTCCTGGCCCTCGATGGGCTTGCCCCAGACCTTGCCATTGACCGACAGGACGGTGCCACCCTGGGTGGGCAGATAGTCGATGTGCAACAGGTCGCCCTTCTTCACGCGGCCCACGTCGGCGATGGCCGTGTTGAACTGCTTCAGACGCTCGGC
The DNA here is from genome assembly GCF_054049415.1 of Roseateles sp. P5_D6. Lineage (NCBI taxonomy): Bacteria > Pseudomonadati > Pseudomonadota > Betaproteobacteria > Burkholderiales > Sphaerotilaceae > Roseateles > Roseateles sp. P5_D6. The sequence goes on from NZ_JBFUMK010000009.1 coordinate 75,009, forward strand.
AACCGCCGCCTTCTCGGCCTCGGTGGAGTTGCGATTCACCCCCTTGCCGATGGCCTTGACGAATTCCTGCGTCGACACGTCCTTCACGAGCGGAATGACGATGCGCATCTCCAGCCGCTTGGGGCCGGCCTCGGCGTAGATGGCGTCGGGCGCCGCCGCCTTTTGTGGCAGGTAAAGGGCCGCGAGATAGAGCGGGTAGATGGCCACCTGGCGCTTGCCGGTACCGTTCAACACCAGGGTGCTGCCGCCGAGCTGCAGCGTGTCGGGAAAGTCCTGGTTTTCATAGCGGACAGCGCGGGCGGGCATGGATGCGGCTGCGGCCAGGGCGAGAACGGCCGCACGGCGGCGGATGGACAAAGTCATTCACGGGCTCCAACGGTCAGCGGGCCGGACGATAACGCGGCAGGCGACTCCGGCGCGGACAAGGCCCAGGCGATGTGCTCGGTCACCACTTCGTCGGCGCCGTGCCCTGCTTGCTGCAACGCGGCGCGCAGAGTCGAGTCGTCGCGGACCCGCAAGGCATTGCCCGCCGCCACCGCCAGATTGCGCTGCCAGCGGGCGAAACCGATGCGGCGGATGGCCGAGCCTTCCGTGCGGCGCAGGAATTCGCTTTCGCCCCATCCAAGCAGCGTGGCAATTGGCTCGCCCGCCATGCCTGGGCGCACGTCGAAGTCGGCCAGCACGGCGGGCTGCGCGAACTTGTTCCATGGGCAGGCCAGTTGGCAGTCATCGCAGCCATAGACGCGATTGCCCAGCAAAGGGCGCAGTTCGACGGGTATCGGCCCATCGTGTTCGATGGTCAGGTAAGAGATGCAACGCCGGGCGTCGATGCGGTAGGGTGCGGTGATCGCGGCAGTCGGGCAGACATCGATGCAGGCCCGGCATTCGCCGCAATGCGCGCTGACGGCTTCGGTCAACGGCAGGGCCAGATCGATGAAGAGCTCGCCCAGGAAGAACATCGAGCCGGCCTCGCGGTGCAGCGTCAAGGTGTGCTTGCCACGCCAGCCCAGGCCCGAGCGCGCGGCCAGTTCGACCTCCAGCACCGGCGCCGAGTCGGTGAAGACGCGATAGCCCAGCGGGCCGACTTCGGCCTCCAGCTTCTCGGCGAGCTTCTGCAGCCGCTGGCGCAGCACCTTGTGATAGTCCCGGCCGCGGGCATAGATCGAGATCTGCGCTTGCTCCGGCTGGGCCAAGCCAGCCCATTCGACGGCCTGCCAGCCCGGCTCGGTGGCCTGGGGCAGATAGTCCATGCGCGCCGTGATGACGCGCAGCGTGCCCGGCACCAGCTCGGCCGGGCGCGCACGCTTCATGCCGTGGCTGGCCATGTAGTGCATGCGGCCATGGTGGCCGGCGTCCAGCCAGGCCTGCAGGCCCGGCTCGGCGCTGCTGAGGTCCACGTCGGCCACGGCGATCTGTGAGAATCCCAGCTCATGCGCCCAGCCGCGCAAACGGATCAACAGCGCGGCGGCATCGACAGTGGACGGGACTTCTTGCATTTGGCACCGATTTTAGAAACCGATCTGCTGTGGCCCGACGAGGCCGCGGCCCAGGCCACCGCCGGACGCCTCGCGGCGGTACTGCTGCCCTCCCCCAACGCGCTGATCGAGCTGCACGGCTCGCTCGGCGCCGGCAAGACGACCTTCGTGCGCCTCCTGCTGCGCGCGCTGGGCGTGCAAGGCCGCATCAAGAGCCCCAGCTATGCCGTCATGGAGAGCTATGAGCTGCCTGAATCCGCGGGAGGCAACACTGCCAGCCACTTCGACTTCTACCGCTTCGGCGACCCGCGCGAGTGGGAAGACGCTGGCTTTCGCGACGTCTTCGCTGCACCCGGCCTCAAGCTCTGCGAATGGCCCGAGAAGGCGGCCGGCCAGCTGCCCGCGGCTGATCTGCAGCTCTTCATCGAGCTGATGCCCGACGACAGTCGAAGCGTGCACGCGGTTGGCGACGCCCGACTCGTGGGAGCCCTGGCATGAAGCGCCGCGAAACCTTGGGGCTGCTCGCCCTGCTGCTGAAGGCGCCCGACACGCTGGCGGCGGGCAGCCAGGCCAGCATCGTCGCCGTGCGCGTCTGGCCGGCACAGGAATACACCCGCGTCACCATCGAGTCCGACCAGCCGCTGGCGGTCAAGCATTTCCTCGTCGACTCGCCCCACCGTCTCGTCATCGACATCGACGGCCTGGAGCTGAGCCCGGGGCTGCGCGAGCTGATCGGCAAGGTCAAGGCCGACGACCCCTACATCACCGGCGTGCGCGTCGGCCAGAACACGCCCACCGTCGTGCGCATCGTGCTGGACCTGCGCCAGCCCGCGGCACCACAGATCTTCACGCTGGCGCCGGTGGCCGCCTACAAGAACCGTCTCGTCTTCGACCTCCACCCCAAGTTCGAGGCCGACCCGCTGCTGGCCTTGGCGCAGGAGCGCGACAAGAAGCCGTCTGCCGCTGCGACGCCCTCCCCGGCCCAGCGCGCCGAGGCTGCGGCCAGCGCCGTCAACGATGCCCTCGGTGACCTGATCCAGAAGATCGAGCGTCCGCCAGCGCCGGCAGCCTCGGCACCCTTGGCGCCGCCCGCGCAGGCCGCGTCCAAACCCGCACCAGTGCCCGCCCCTGCCGTCGAGCCCAAGATCGACCGCCTCATCATCATTGCGCTGGACCCCGGCCACGGCGGCGAAGACCCCGGCGCCGTCGGCCCCTCAGGCCTGCGTGAGAAGGATGTCGTCCTGGCGGTCGGCCTCAAGCTGCGTAAGCGGCTCCAGACCAATCCGAACATCCGCGTGCTGATGACACGCGACGCCGACTTCTTTGTGCCGCTGCAGGACCGCGTGCACAAGGCGCGCCGCGTGCAGGCCGACCTGTTCGTCTCCATCCATGCCGACGCCTTCTTGACGCCGCAGGCGCGCGGCGCCTCGGTGTTTGTGCTCAGCGACGGCGCCGCGACGAGCGCCGCCGCACGCTGGATGGCCAACCGCGAGAACGCGGCCGACATGGTCGGCGGCGTCAACGTCGGCGCCGCCACTAAGGACGCCAACGTGCTTCGCGCCCTGCTCGACATGAGCACCACGGCGCAGATCAAGGACAGCCTCAAGCTCGGCGGCGAGGTGCTGGGCCAGATCGGCAAGATCGGCAAGCTGCACAAGGCCAAGGTCGAGCAGGCGGGTTTTGCGGTGCTGAAGGCGCCGGACATTCCGAGCATCCTGGTCGAGACGGCGTTCATCTCCAACCCGGAGGAAGAGAAGAAGCTGCGCGACCCGGACTATCAGGATGAACTGGTGGACGCGTTGGCCTCGGGCATCGCGAGGTACTTTGCGAAGAATCCGCCGATGGCAAGGAAGCGGAGCACGACGTTGTAGTCGTGCTTGCTTTTGCGAAGATCGCGTCTGCTCGTTGCATTGCCGGGAGTCCGTCCCGGCGGCCGGGTAACTTTCTTCTGCGGGGCCAGAAGAAAGTCACCAAAGAAGAGGCCCTGAACCGCACACGAGCGCGACGCCGCCATCAGCGGCGCGCGAAAACAGCCACCGGCATTGCGACAAAAAGCGAGCCGCTGCGCTCTCGCACACGACTTGTGACGAGCCCGACGCATCGCACGAGCACCCCGTTCGACGCGCGGCTGCACGCCGGGCTCATCAAAACAGCCCAATGCAGCGTCGCTCGGGCGACGCGGCTGTTCGGTATTTCCTGATGAGCCCGGCGTGCAGCCGGCGTCAACTGGCATGATGGTCCGATCGCTGGCGCTCTTCACAAGTCGTGTGCGAGAGCGCAGCGGTTCGCTTGTAGGCCCGGCGCTGCTTCGAGCTTGCGAGCGCCTCATCCCACTCGAGTGCGGATTGCATTGAGCGCTCCTCTTTTGGTGACTTTTCTCTGGCGCGTCAGAGAAAAGTTACCCGCCCTCGCGGGGCGGATTCCCGCGGCACTGCACGCGAGTCATAAGGACAACGGCAAAAGCAACCCAACCAATCAGCAGCATTTACCAACCCGTGCCGAATACCTCGCCGCCTGCCTCTCCCTGAAGAACTCCTCATAGCTCATCGCAGCCCGATCCGGATGCGTGGCCTGGTGGTGGGCGAGATAGCTGCCGTAGTCCGGCACGCCCACCATCAGGCGAAGGCTCTGCGTCAGATACCGGCCCGCCTGGGCCAGTTCACGAAGCTCAAGCACGTTGCCCCGCCGGCAGCAGCACGAAAGCCGTCTCCTGCGCCGTCGCCCGACCACTGCGGCGCGCAGCCAGCACAGCATTGACGCTGTAGACCAGCACGCTAATCACGACGCCCATGAACAGCGCACACAGCGCCGCATCCAGACGATCGTTGAAAACCACCCGCGACATCGCGTCCAGTGTCTTGGCCGGCGCCAACACCTTACCCTCGGCAATCGCCGCTGCGTATTTGTCGGCGTGGGCCAGGAAGCCGAGCTTGGGGTCGGCCGCGAAGATCTTCAGCCAGCCGGCCGTCATCGTGCACACCAGCAGCCAGGCGGCCGGGACCGCCGTGACCCAGGCGTAGCGGTCCTTCTTCATCTTGAAGATGACGACCGTGCCCAGCAGCAGCGCGACGGCGGCCAGCATCTGGTTGGCGATGCCGAACAGCGGCCACAGGGTGTTGATGCCGCCCAGCGGATCGACGACACCCTGGTAGAGGAAGTAGCCCCAGGCCGCCACGCACAGGCCGGTGGCGACGAAATTGGCCACCCAGCTCTCGGTGCGCTTGAGCGACGGCACAAAGCTGCCCAGCAGATCCTGCAGCATGAAGCGGCCGGCGCGCGTGCCGGCGTCCACGGCGGTCAGGATGAACAGCGCCTCGAACAGGATGGCGAAGTGGTACCAGAAGGCCATCAGCGCCTTGCCGCCCACCACCTGGTGCAGGATCTCGGCCATGCCCACGGCCAGCGTCGGCGCACCGCCTGCCCGGGCCAGGATGGTCTTCTCCCCGACATCGGCCGCGGCCTGCGTCAGCATCTCTGGCGTCACAACAAAGCCCCAGGTCGACAACGTCTGCGCGACCGTGGCGGCGTCCTTGCCGACGACCGCGGCCGGGCTGTTCATCGCAAAGTAGACGCCCGGCTCGATGCAGGAGGCCGCGACCAGCGCCATCACGGCGACGAAGCTCTCGGCCAGCATGCCGCCGTAGCCGATGTAGCGGGCGTGGGTCTCGTTCTCCAGCAGCTTTGGGCTGGTGCCCGACGAGATCAGCGCATGGAAGCCCGACACGGCGCCGCAGGCGATGGTGATGAACAGGAAGGGGAACAGGCTGCCAGCCCAGACCGGCCCGCCACCCGACGCGAACTGCGTCAGCGCCGGCATCTTCAGCGGCGGCGCGACGATGACGATGCCGATGGCCAGCGCGATGATGGTGCCGATCTTCAGGAAGGTGCTGAGGTAGTCGCGCGGCGCGAGCAGCAGCCACACCGGGATGCAGGCGGCGACAAAGCCATAGCCGATCAGCAGGCCGACGAGTGTGGTCGGGGCCAGCGTGAAGATGGGCGCCAGCGTGGCGCTCTCGCTGACCGCCTGGCCGCCGAAGATGGCGCCCATCAGCAGCACGAAGCCGATGACCGACACCTCGCCGATGCGGCCCGGGCGGATGAAGCGCAGGTAGACGCCCATGAACAGCGCCACCGGAATCGTCGCCGCCACCGTGAACAGGCCCCAGGGCGAATCCGCCAGGGCCTTGACGACGATCAGCGCCAGCACCGCCAGGATGATGATCATGATCATGAAGGCGCCGAACAACGCGATCAGGCCCGGTACCGTGCCCATCTCCTGCTTGACGAGGTCGCCGAGGGACCGGCCGTCACGGCGCGTGGAGATGAAAAGAACGATGAAGTCCTGCACCGCGCCGGCGAAGACGACGCCCGCCAGGATCCACAGCAGGCCGGGCAGATAGCCCATCTGCGCCGCCAGCACGGGGCCGACCAGCGGGCCTGCACCGGCAATCGCCGCGAAGTGGTGGCCGTAGAGCACGTGCTTGTTGGTGGGCACGTAGTCCAGCCCGTCGTTGTACTTCCAGGCCGGCGTCTGGCGCTTGGAGTCCAGTTCCAGCACCTTGTTCGCGATGAACAGGCTGTAGTAGCGATAGGCGATGAGGTAGGTGCACAGGGCGGCAGCCACGACCCACAGTGCGCTGATCGTCTCGCCGCGGCTCAGGGCCACGGTGGCGAGGGATGCAGCACCCAGGATCGCAACGCCCGCCCACGCAAGGTGGCGGCGCAGATTCATGAGGTTTGTCTCCGTTGCGGTGCACACCTCGACACGGGGCGCGACCGTGATGGAAGTCTCGGCAAACGGGCGCTCCTCGGCATCGGTCAAGCCACGCAGGCCTGGCGCGCGGCAATACCTAAGGGTCAACCCCGAAACACCCTCTTACGCAACGGCGCAGGACGGCGTCAACGTCGGGCGGGGCCTGGCGTTGTTCGAGCACGGCCAGCATCTTGTTCGGCCCTGTAGGAGTTCCGCCATGCTTCGTCCCCTCATCGCCGCTTTTGCCGCCACCGCCGCCCTGCTGGGCGCCGCTTCTGCCCAGGCGGGCACACACTGGTCCATCGGCGTCAGCCTGCCGGCCGCGGGTGTCGTCGTGTCGAACGGCGGCTACTACGCACCTGCACCCGCTCCGGTCTATTACGAGCCTGCACCGGTCTACTACGAGCCGGCACCCGTCGTGCGCTATGCGCCGGCGCGCCGCTATGTCGAGCGCGACGTCTACTACGCGCCGGCCCCGCGGGTGGTTTATGCGCCGTCCTACCGCGAGCGTCGCTGGGAAGGTCGCGACGACCGTTGGGACCATGGCCGTCACGAGCGCAACGACCGCTGGAGCCACGACCGGGACGACTCCGGCCCGCGCCGCGGGCACTGAGCCCGCGCCCGTCAGCGCCGCGCCATCTCGCCGCGGATCTCGGTCTGCAGCAGTTGCAGGTCGGGCAGGTCGAAGGGCTTGAGCAGCGCCCGCACATGGGGGCCGAAGTCCGACAGGTCCGAGCCCATCTCATAGCCCGACGAGAACACCACCCACGTGTCCGGCGCGTGGCGCAGGATGGCCCGGGCGAGGTCGATGCCTGACATCCCCGGCAGGCTGACGTCGGTCATGACGAGGTCGAACTTGTCGGGCGCATAGGCCGCCAGCGCTTCCTCTGCTGTCGCGCAGCTTTCGGGCTGCATCCCCACCTCCTCCAGCAAATAGGCGATCTGTTCACGCAGATCGGTGTTGTCCTCCACGAACAGCACCCGCAAGGCCGGCGCCTGCGTGGGCCGGGCAGCACTGAGCTCGGCCACGGCGCGGGCCAGCAGATGCGGGGACACTGCCTTGGGCACGCAGCGCTGGAAGCCTGCCTCGAGCGCGGCCTCGCGGTCGGTCGCGCGCACATAGGCCGTGACGGCCGCTGCGGGCAGCACGTCCGGGCCCAGTTCCATCGCTTGGCGCACATGTCGGATCAGGTCATAGCCCCCCATGCCGGGCATGCCGAGATCGCTCAGCAGCACATCGAAGCGCTGCTGCTGCAGCAAGGCTATTGCCGCCTCGGCCGACTCGGCCGTGACAACATCAGCGCCGCGCTCGGACAGCAGGCGGGCATGGGCCTCGAGCACGTCGGGGTGGTCATCGACGAGCAGCACCCGCACGCCAGAGATCAAGGGCTCGACACCGCCCGCCTCGGTTTCAACACCCGCCACGTTCGACTGGCCGGCGCGCGGTAGGCGCAGGCTGAACACCGAGCCCTGGCCGCGGCCCGCACTGTGGGCTGCCACCTCGCCGCCGTGCAGCTCGACGAGGTTCTTGACGATGGACAAGCCCAGCCCCAGGCCGCCATGCACGCTGGAGGCGGTGCCGTCGGCCTGGGTGAAGCGGTCGAAGAGCTGCGGCAGGAATTCAGGGTCGATGCCCTGGCCGGTGTCGCTGACCGCGACCTCGACGATGGTACCGTTCAGCTTCGTCGACAGCGTGATGCTGCCGCCCGTGGGGGTGAACTTCATTGCGTTGGTGATCAGGTTCATGACGATCTGCGTGAGCCGGCGCGCGTCGCCAAAGACCTCGGCGGCCTCGGGCACCAGCTGCAGCACGATCTCGAGCTGGCGGGACTGGGCTGTCGGGCGGGCCGTGTCGGCCGCGCCCGCAACGATGCCGTTCAGGTCCACCCGCTCGACATTCATCAGCTGCTTGCCGGCGACGATGCGGCTCATCTCCAGCAGGTCGTCGACCAGGACGGCCTGGGCCTGGGCATTGCGCGCGATGGCCTGGATGCCCCGTTGCAGCATGCCGGGCTGCACGCCGGGGTGGGTGAGCACGTTGACCCAGCCGAGGATGGCCGCCAGCGGCGTGCGCAGCTCGTGGCTGATCGCGGCGACGAACTCCTCCTTGGCGCGCGCGGCCTGGTCGGCGGCGCCGCGCGCGGCCTGCTCGGCGGACAGCAACTGATCGCGGCGCAGCTGCAGCTCGCGGCGGTCGGTGATGTCGTGGAAGTAGACGGACAGACCGTCGTGCGAGGGATAGCAATGGCATTCCAGCCAGCGCTCCGGGGCACCTGGCGCCATGGCCTCGAAAGACACGGCCTGACCGCCCTTGGACCGGGCCTTGTCGAAGCCGGCCTCGAACTCGCCGGCGCCAAAGACCTCGCCACTGCGCCGCCCGGTCAGCTCGTCGGCCCCACGGCCGAGCAGCCGGGCGCCCTGCTCGTTGACGTAGCCGATGCGCCCGTCATGCTCGATGAGCAGCAGGCCATCGGTGATGCTGCTCATCATGGCCCGCAAGCGGCGGTCGGCCACGTGGAAGGCCTCGGTCCGCTCGGTGACGCGCCGCTCCAGCGTCTCGTTGAGATCGCGCAAGCGCTCCTCGGCGCGGCGCCTCTCCTCCACCTCGGCCTGCAGGGCCAGGTTGGCGCGCTGCAGCTGGCGGGTCTTGCGGTCCAGTTCGGCAAAGACGGCCACCTTGGAACGCAGCACCGCCGGGTTCACGGGCTTGTGCAGATAGTCGACGGCGCCTGAGCCATAGCCCTGCAGGCGGTACTGGTCCTGATCGAAATAGGCGGTCAGGAAGATGATGGGCAGGTGGGCATTGCGCTTGCGCTCCTTGATCATCTGCGCCAGCTCGATGCCGTTCATGTCCGGCAGCTGGATGTCCAGCACCATGACGGCGAACTCCTGGCCCATCAGCGCGAGCAGGGCCTGGTCGGCCGACAGCGCCCGCACGATGCGGTAGCCCGGGTCCGCCAGCACGCTCTCCAGCACCAGCAGGTTGGCCGGTTCGTCATCGACGATCAGGATGTTGGTCAGCTCTTCAGCGCCCGCCACCTGCTCCACGACGTCGATCGTTGTCGGCATCGTCATCACCGGTACAGCCACACGCGCATCAGCGACAGCAGCTGGGCCGTGTTGACGGGTTTGGAGATGTAGTCGCTGGCGCCCGCCTCCAGGCATTTCTCGCGGTCACCCTTCATGGCCTTGGCGGTCAGGGCCAGGATGGGCAGGTTGCGGAACTCGGCGTGGGAGCGGATCTCGCGCATGGTCTCGTAGCCATCCATGTCCGGCATCATGATGTCCATCAGCACCAGGTCGAGATCGGGCGTGTGCTGGATGATCTCGACGGCGGCCCGGCCGCTGGTGGCGGTCAGTACCTGCATCTCCTGATTCTCCAGCAGCGTCGTCAGCGCAAAGATGTTGCGGGCGTCGTCGTCCACCACCAGCACGCGTCGGCCGTGCAGCATCTCGGCGGCGCCGTGCAGCTTGTGCAGAATCTCCTGCTTGCCCTGCGGCAGCTCGGTGACGACGCGGTGCAGGAAGAGGGCCGTCTCGTCGAGCAGGCGTTCGGGGCTCTGCACATCCTTGAGCACCACGCTCTTGGCCAGCGCACGCAGCTGCTTCTGCTCGGCGCTCGTCAGATCCTTGCCGGTGAAGACGACGACCGGCACGGCCGCCAGGGAAGGGTCGGCATGCAGTTGCTCCAGCAGGCCGAAACCGCTGACGTCGGGCAAGCGCAGATCCAGCACGATGCAGTCGAAGGTCTGCTCACGCAGCATCTGCAACGCCGCCGCGCCGGTACCGACGGCCTGCAGCTCGATGTCGTCATGGCCGAGCAGCTCGATGATGGCCTGGCGCTCGATGTCGTTGTCCTCGATGACGAGCAGCCGCTTGGTGCGCGGCACCGTGAAGTCGCGGATGCGGTCCAGCGCCGCCTCCATCTCCTCGCTGGTGGATGACTTCACCACATAGGAGAAGGCGCCGTGCGCCAGGCCGTGGTTGCGGTCCTCCTCGGCGACGCTGAAGATCTGCACCGGGATGTGGCGGGTCAGCGGGTCGAGCTTGAGCTGGTTGAGCACCGTCCAGCCCAGCATGTCGGGCAGGAAGATGTCCAGCGACACGGCGGTCGGCTTGAAGCGCCGCGCCAGCTCCAGGCCCAGGCTGCCCTTGAGCGCCACCAGGCCCTTGAAGCCGCGGTCCCGCGCCAGGCCCAGCACGATGCGGGCGAAGTGGGGGTCGTCCTCGATGATGAGCAGGACCGAGTCGCCCTCCTCGATGTTCTCGCGGTCGTCGGGCACCTGCGTTTCGCGCACCAGCGGCAGGTTGTTGCGCGCCGGGGCCATCGGGCGGCCGTGCACGGGCAGGGGCGCCATGCTGGCGCTGTCCGCGCCGGCGAAGTGCAAGGGCAGGAAGAGCGTGAACGTGCTGCCATGGCCATGCACGCTGGTCAGGCGGATTTCGCCGCCGAGCAGGGCCGCCAGCTCACGGCTGATGGCCAGGCCCAGGCCGGTGCCGCCGTATTTGCGCGACGTGCCGGCGTCGGCCTGCTGGAAGGCCTCGAAGATCAGGCGCTGCTTCTCAGGCGCCACGCCAATGCCGGTGTCCTCGACGGCAAAGGCCAGCACATGCTGGGCCTTGCTCAGCACCGGATGCTCCGTGCTCCAGCCCTCGTTGGCCAGACTGACACGCAGCTCCACATGGCCGTGCGCCGTGAACTTCACCGCGTTGGACAGCAGGTTCTTCAGGATCTGCTGCAGCCGCTTGGCATCGCTTTCCATACTGCGCGGCAGGTCGTCAGCGAACGTCAGGCGCAGCGGCAGGCTCTTGGCCTCGGCCACATGGCGGAAGTTGCGGTCGATGCTGTCGCGCAGCGACACGAACGAGATGTCCTCGATCTCCACCGTGACGGTGCCCGACTCGATCTTGGACAGGTCCAGGATGTCGTTGATGAGGTGCAGCAGGTCAGAGCCGGACGAGTTGATGTTGCGCGAAAACTCGACCTGCTTGCCTGAAAGATTGCCGTCGTTGTTGCTGGCCAGCTGCTGGCTCAGGATCAGGATGGAGTTCAGCGGCGTGCGCAGCTCGTGCGACATGTTGGCCAGGAACTCGGACTTGTACTTGGACGTCAGCGCCAGCTCGGCAGCCTTGTCCTCCAGCGCGTGGCGGGCCTGCTCGACCTCGGCGTTCTTGCGCTCCACTTCCTCGTTCTGCTCGGCCAGCAGGCGGGCCTTGGTGCCGAGCTGCTCATTGGTCTCCTGCAGCTCGCTCTGGCGCGACTGCAGCTCCACCGTCAGCTGCTGCGACTGCGACAGCAGCGACTCGGTGCGCATCGTCGCCTCGATGGTGTTGAACACCGCGCCGATGCTCTGCGTCAGCAGTTCCAGGAAGGCCAGCGACGCGCTGCTGAAGGGCTGCAACGTGGCCAGCTCGATGACGGCCTTGGTCTGGCCCTCGAACAGCACCGGCAGCACGATGACGCTGACGCGCGGCGCGTAGCCGAGGCTGGACGAAATGGCGACGAAGTCCGACGCGATGTCGGCCAGCAGGGTGCTGCGCTTCTCCAGCGCGCACTGGCCGACCAGACCTTCGCCCATCTCGATGGTGGGCGCCAGCCGCACGGTGCCGGATTGGGCGTAGCTGGCCAGCAGGCGCAGCTGCTGGCGGTTGTCGGCCTCGGCGCCGGCCACGTGATAGATGGTGCCCTGGTGTGCCTGCACCAGCGGTGCCAGCTCGGTCAGCAGCATCTGGCTGACGGTCTGCAGCTCGCGCTGGCCCTGCAGCATGCCGGTGAACTTGGCCAGGTTGGTCTTCAGCCAGTCCTGCTCGCGGTTGCGCTCCGTCGTCTCGCGCAGGTTGGAAATCATCGTGTTGATGTTGTCCTTGAGCTCGGACACCTCGCCCTTGGCCTCGACCTGGATGGCGCGCGTCAGGTCGCCCTTGGTCACGGCCGTGGCGACCTCGGCGATGGCGCGCACCTGGGTCGTCAGGTTGGCGGCCAGCAGGTTGACGTTGCCGGTCAGGTCCTTCCAGGTGCCGGATGCACCCGGCACATGCGCCTGGCCACCCAGGCGCCCGTCCACGCCCACCTCGCGCGCCACGTTGGTCACCTGCTCGGCGAAGGTGGCCAGCGTGTCGGTCATGTTGTTGATGGTGTCGGCCAGCGCCGCCACCTCGCCCTTGGCCTGCACCGTCAGGCGCTGGGTCAGGTTGCCGTTGGCCACGGCCGTCACGACCTTGACGATGCCGCGCACCTGCTCGGTCAGGTTGGAAGCCATGAAGTTGACGTTGTCGGTCAGGTCCTTCCAGGTGCCGCCCACGCCGGCCACCTTGGCCTGGCCGCCGAGCTTGCCCTCGGTACCCACCTCGCGGGCCACGCGCGTGACCTCGCCGGCAAAGGCGTTGAGCTGGTCGACCATGGTGTTGATGGTGTTCTTCAGCTCCAGGATTTCGCCGCTGACGTCCACCGTGATCTTGCGGTTCAGGTCGCCCCGCGCCACGGCGGTSGTCACCTCGGCRATGTTSCGCACCTGKGCSGTCAGRTTGGMGCCCATGGWGTTGACCGARTCGGTCARGTCCTTCCAGGTGCCGGCCACGCCMKGCACGWCGGCCTGCMCGCCCAGCCGCCCTTCGGTGCCGACCTCGCGAGCCACCCGCGTCACTTCCGACGCAAAGGAGCGCAGCTGTTCCACCATCGTGTTGATGGTTTCCTTCAGCTGCAGGATCTCGCCGCGCACGTCCACGGTGATCTTCTTGGACAGGTCGCCGTTGGCCACCGCGATGGTCACGTCGGCGATGTTGCGCACCTGGCCGGTCAGGTTGGACGCCATCGAGTTGACGTTGTCGGTCAGGTCCTTCCACGTACCGGCCACGCCGGGCACCTGCGCCTGGCCGCCCAGCTTGCCCTCGGTGCCCACCTCGCGGGCCACGCGGCTCACTTCGGAGGCGAAGGCGCCGAGCTGTTCGACCATGGTGTTCATGGTTTCCTTCAGCTGCAGGATCTCGCCCTTCACGTCCACCGTGATCTTGCGGTTCAAGTCGCCACGGGCAATGGCCGTGGCCACGTCGGCGATGTTGCGCACCTGGCCGGTCAGGTTGGACGCCATGGAGTTGACGTTGTCGGTCAGGTCCTTCCACACGCCGGCCACGCCAGGCACGGCAGCCTGGCCACCGAGCTTGCCTTCGGTGCCGACCTCGCGCGCCACCCGCGTCACTTCGGACGCGAAGGCGCGCAGCTGGTCCACCATGGTGTTGATGGTTTCCTTCAGCTGCAGGATCTCGCCGCGCACGTCCACGGTGATCTTCTTGGACAGGTCACCATTGGCCACCGCGATGGTCACGTCGGCGATGTTGCGCACCTGGCCCGTCAGGTTGGAGGCCATCGAGTTGACGTTGTCGGTCAGGTCCTTCCAGGTGCCGGCCACGCCGGGCACCTGGGCCTGGCCACCCAGCTTGCCCTCGGTTCCCACCTCACGCGCCACCCGCGTCACTTCGCCGGCAAAGGCGTTGAGCTGGTCGACCATGGTGTTGATGGTGTCCTTGAGCTCAAGAATTTCGCCGCGCACGTCCACGGTGATCTTCTTGGACAGGTCGCCGTTGGCCACGGCCGTCGTCACCTCGGCGATGTTGCGCACCTGGCCCGTCAGGTTGGAGGCCATGAAGTTGACGTTGTCGGTCAGGTCCTTCCAGGTACCGGCCACACCGGGCACCTGGGCCTGGCCGCCGAGCTTGCCGTCCGTGCCCACCTCGCGCGCCACACGGCTCACTTCCGAAGCGAAGCCATTGAGCTGGTCCACCATCGTGTTCAGGGTGTTCTTCAGTGCCAGGATTTCGCCCTTGACCTCCACGGTGATCTTCTTGGACAGGTCACCGCTGGCCACGGCGGTCGCCACGTCGGCGATGTTGCGCACCTGGCCCGTCAGGTTGGACGCCATGAAGTTGACGTTGTCGGTCAGGTCCTTCCAGGTGCCGGCCACGCCGGGCACCTGGGCCTGGCCGCCGAGCTTGCCGTCCGTGCCCACCTCGCGCGCCACACGGCTCACTTCCGAGGCGAAACCGTTGAGCTGATCCACCATCGTGTTGAGCGTGTTCTTCAGCTCCAGGATCTCGCCCTTCACGTCGACSGTGATCTTCTTGGACAGGTCGCCGCYGGCCACRGCCKTCGYCACGTCGGCGATGTTGCGCACCTGGCCCGTCAGGTTGGACGCCATCGAGTTGACGTTGTCGGTCAAGTCCTTCCACGTACCCGCCACGCCAGGCACCTGAGCCTGGCCACCGAGCTTGCCGTCCGTGCCCACCTCGCGCGCCACGCGGCTCACCTCGCCGGCAAAACCGTTGAGCTGGTCGACCATCGTGTTGATGGTGTTCTTCAGCTCCAGGATCTCGCCACGCACGTCCACGGTGATCTTCTTGGAGAGGTCGCCGTTGGCCACGGCCGTCGTCACGTCGGCGATGTTGCGCACCTGGGCTGTCAGGTTGGTCGCCATCGCGTTGACGGAGTCGGTCAGGTCCTTCCAGATACCGGCCACGCCGCGGCCTTGCGCCTGGCCGCCGAGTTTGCCGTCGGTGCCCACCTCGCGGGCCACACGGGTCACTTCGGAGGCGAAGCCGCCAAGCTGGTCGACCATGGTGTTGATGGTGTTCTTCAGCTCCAGGATTTCGCCGCGCACGTCGACCGTGATCTTCTTGGACAGGTCGCCGTTGGCCACGGCCGTCGTCACCTCGGCAATGTTGCGCACCTGCCCGGTCAGGTTGGAGGCCATGAAGTTGACGTTGTCGGTCAGATCCTTCCACGTGCCGGCCACGCCGGGCACCTGGGCCTGGCCGCCGAGCTTGCCGTCCGTGCCCACCTCACGCGCCACGCGGCTGACCTCGCCGGCAAAACCGTTGAGCTGGTCGACCATCGTGTTCATGGTGTTCTTCAGGGCAAGAATCTCTCCCTTGACCTCCACGGTGATCTTTTTCGACAAGTCGCCGCTGGCCACGGCGGTGGCCACGTCCGCGATATTGCGCACCTGGTTGGTCAGGTTGGAGGCCATCGAGTTGACGTTGTCGGTCAGGTCCTTCCATGTGCCGGCCACGCCGGGCACCGCGGCCTGGCCGCCGAGCTTGCCCTCGGTGCCCACCTCGCGGGCCACGCGGGTCACTTCGGACGAGAAGCCGTTGAGCTGGTCGACCATCGTGTTGATGGTTTCCTTCAGCTCCAGGATCTCGCCCTTCACGTCCACCGTGATCTTGCGGCTCAAGTCGCCGCGCGCCACGGCCGTCGTCACGTTGGCGATATTGCGCACCTGCGCCGTCAGGTTGGTCGCCATCGCGTTGACCGAGTCGGTCAGGTCCTTCCAGGTGCCCGCCACGCCGGGCACCACCGCCTGGCCGCCCAGGCGCCCGTCGGTGCCCACCTCGCGGGCCACCCGGGTCACTTCGGACGCGAACGAGCGTAGCTGGTCCACCATGGTGTTGGTGGCTTCCTTGAGCTGCAAGATCTCGCCGCGCACGTCGACGGTGATCTTCTTGGACAGGTCGCCGTTGGCCACGCCGATGGTCACCTCGGCGATGTTGCGTACCTGGGCGGTCAGGTTGCCGGCCATCTGGTTGACGGAATCGGTCAGGTCCTTCCAGACGCCCGACACGCCCTTCACCTGGGCCTGGCCGCCGAGCTTGCCCTCGGTGCCCACCTCGCGCGCTACGCGAGTCACTTCACTCGTGAACACCGACAGCTGGTCGATCATGGTGTTGACCAGGCGCGCGGAGCGCAGGAACTCGCCCTTGAGCTCGCGGCCGTCCACCTCCAGCTCCATGGACTGGCTCAGGTCGCCCTTGGCCACCGCGCCGATGGTGCGCGCGATCTCTGCGGTGGGCCGCACCAGGTCGTCCATCAGCGTGTTGATCGAGTCCACCTTGGTGGCCCAGCCGCCCAGCGAGCCCGGCATCGACATGCGGTGCTTGAGCCGGCCTTCCTTGCCGACCGTGGCGGAGAGCCGCGACACCTCGGAGGCGATGCGCGCCTCCTGGGCGGTGATCTGGTTGAAGGCGGCGGCGATCTGGCCGTCGATGCCGTCCCAGCTGTTGGGCAGGCGGATCGTGAAGTCGCCGTCGCGCAGTGCGGACAACGCCGCCAGGATCTGGCGCGAGCGTGGGGCGCTCAGCTCAACGCCGCCATTCAACACATCGGCCGTCGCGGCCGGAGTGGCCGCCTTGGGGTTGGCGCGCTTTCTGCGAGGTTGCTGCGCGATGTCGACACTCATGGTCCCGCCCGATTCAGAAATTAGGAGTGAGTTTCGCCCGGCGCCGGGTCATTTCAAACCGCTGTGCCAGGTACGAAAAGTGCCCGCTTCTAGCATGGCAATCTAGGGGGATCAAGTCCCTTTTCCGGGCCGCTCTTGCGCGAACACGCGAGTCATTTCAATCCAGCTTCTCTCGCATGTTCGACCGCATACCGGATCAGCTCCGCCTGCCCGTCCAGCTCCAGCTTGCGCTTGATGCTCTGGCGGTGGGCTTCGACGGTGCGCACCGACAGATCCAGGTCGCGGGCGATCTGCTTGCTCGACGCGCCCTGCCCCAGCAGGCTGAGGATCTCGCTTTCGCGCGGCGTCAGCACCGGCTTGGGGGCCTGGCCGCGGAATAGCCGGCCTGAGACTGCAGCGCTCAGGAAGGTGCCGCCCGCGGCCACCGCATCGATCGCCGACACGATCTCGGTCGCCGGCGCATCCTTGAGCACGTAGCCGCGGGCACCGGCGGTCAGCGCACGTTGCACGTATTCGGGGTTGTCATACATGCTGAACATCAGCAGCCTGATGGACGGCTGGGCGGCCAGCATCTCGGCGCCCAGCGTGATGCCGTTGCCGTCCTTCAAGCCCACATCCATCAGCACGACGTCGGGCGCCGTGCGCGCCAATTGCTCCAGGGCCTCGGCCCGCCCGCCGGCCTCACCAACGATCTCGAAGCGCGGCACGGCCGCCAGGCGCGCAACCAGGCCCTCCCGCACCATCGGGTGGTCATCGACGAGCAGGATGCGGATGGGTGTCGGGGTCATGCAGCAGCGCGAGCCAGGTCGGAAGCCGCTAGTTTGACCGTGAGGCGACTGCCCATGCCGGGCGAAGCGAAGAGACTCAGGCGGGCACCGAGGGCGGCCGCCCGTTCGCGCATGCTGCGCAGGCCCAGTCCCCGGTCGGCTGCGGCCTGGGCGGCGTCGGCGTCGAAGCCCTGGCCGTCATCGTTGATTTCCAGCGCCAGGCCACCGTCGCGCTCGAAACGCAGCAGCACGCTCACCGTCGTCGCGTGGGCATGCCGGGCCGCGTTGTTCAGCGCTTCCTGCGCAATGCGGAACAGGGCCGTGTTCACGGCCTCGGGCAAGCCCACCTCCTCACCCTCAACCGCCGCCGAGAAATGCGTGCCACCGGCAGCGTCGAACTCGCCCGCCAGATGCTGCAGTGCCGCAGGCAGGCCGAGGGTGTCCAGCAGCGCCGGCCGCAGCGCGTGGGACAGGTGGCGCACCTCGGCCAGCGTGCTGTTCAGGCGCTTCAAGGCCAGCTCCTGCAGCCGCGCCGCGCCCTCGGGCTCGTGCTGGGCCGACTCGATCAGCAGCTTGGTGGCCACCAGCGCCTGGCTGACGCCGTCATGCAGCTCGCGCGCCAGCCGTGCGCGCTCGTCCTCCTGGCTCTGCACGACCTGGCGGGCCAGGGCACGCAGCTTGGCCTCGGCGCTGCGGTGCTCGCTCAGGTTCAGGGCCAGCGCACCGGCGCTGATCAGCGCGACGCCGAAGACGGCGACAGCGCCCACCCACAGCATGGTGGCCGTGATGTTCTGGCGCGCGCCGCGCTCCAGTTCGGCCATCGTGGCCTCGATGCCGTCCAGGTACAGGCCCGTGCCCAGCATCCAGTCCCACTGCGGCACGGTGACGACATAGCCCAGCTTGGGCGCCAGCAGGCTGCTGGACGGCTTGCGCCACAGGTATTCGACATAGCCGCCGCCGGCCTTGGCCTGATTGATGAGCTGCTGGATGGTGGGCCGGCCCTTCGGGTCGCGCATCTCCCAGAGGTTTTGCCCGATCAGCTCGGGCTGGCGCGAATGCATCAGCACGTGGCCGTCCAGCGAATAGACGAAGAAATAGCCGTCGCGGCCGTAGTCCAGCGAGGACAGGATGGCCAGCGCCCTCTCGGGCCCGCCCGGCTGGCCGAGCAAGGGCTGGATGGTGCTGACCGCCAGGTCGACGTAATGCTTGAGCTCGGTGCGCCGCGCGTCCATATAGCTGGCGCGCACCAGCGCATGCTCGCGCGCCGCCAGCTCGCTTTCCTGCTGGCGCACGGCCAGCGCGATCAGCGCGAGGGAGGCCAGCAGCGGCAGCAGCGCCAGCAGGAACAGGCGGCCCCGCAGGGACAGGGCCGCCCAGGCTTTCATCAGCGGCCCAAGGTTGCGGCGCTCGGCGCTGCCTTGCGCTGGATCGGCTTCCACCCCTCCAGGCGCTTCAGCACGTCGGCAATCGCCGCGTCGAGCTGCGTGTCATCGCCGCCGTTGACGGCCGCCGGGTCGAGTTCGACGTCGATGTCCGGCGACACGCCCTCGTTCTCGATGCGCCATTCGCCATCCGGTGTGTAGAAACGAAAGAAGGGCACGGTCAGGAAGCCGCCATCGGTCAGCGGCGGGTTGGCCGAGATGCCGATCAGGCCGCCCCAGGTGCGCTTGCCGATCAGCGGCCCCAGGCCCACGCGCTTGAAGGCATAGGGCATGAAGTCGCCACCCGAACCGGCGTCCTGGTCGATCAGCATGGCCTTGGGGCCGTAGATGGCACCGCCCGGCGTGTCGAAGACCAGGCCGTCACGGTCCTTCCAGCTGCCCAGATACGGCCGCGACAACAGCTCCGTCACGTAGTTCGCCGCTTGCCCACCGCCATTGCGGCGGTCGTCGACGATCAGCGCCTGCTTGTCGATCTGCGCGAAGAACATGCGGTTGAAGTGCTCGAAGCCCTGGCCCGCAGTGTCGGGCATGTAGACGTAGGCAATCTTGCCGCCGCTCTTTTGCTCCACCTTCCTGCGGTTGCCGTCGATCCAGGCCCAGCGGCGCAGCAGGCTCTCGTTGGCAACGGGCTCGACGACGATCTCGCGGCGGCCCTTGCCCGCGGCATCGTTCGCGATGGCCAGCGTCACCTGCTTGCCAACGGTGTTCTCCAGCAGCGCGTAGAGGTTGGTCTTGTCATCCAGCTCATGGCCACCGATAGCAAGGATGAAGTCGCCCTCCTTCACGCCCAGGCCGGCCACCGACAGCGGCGCGCGCAGGCTGGGGTTGAGGCGGTCGCCAGCGTAGAGCTTGGCGATCTTGTAGCGCCCCTGCTCGACGGCGAAGTCCGCACCCAGCAGGCCGACGGCGACGGGCGCCTCCTGATGCACGTCACCACCGCCGGCACGGTTGTGGCCGACCTGCAACTCGCCGATCATCTGCACGAGCAGGTCGTTCAGGTCCTCGCGGCGCTGCACATGGGCCAGTTGCGGCAGGTAGCGGTCGTAGACGGCCTGCCAGTTCAACCCATGCATGGCGGGGTCGTAGAAGAACTCCCTCTCCATCCACCAGGCCTCGTCGAAGATCTGCTTCCACTCGGCCCTGGGGTCGATGCGGGCACGCAGGCCCGACAGGTCCAGCGGCTTGCTGTCGCCCTTGTCATTGGCATCGCCCACCTCCAGCTTGCCGCCGGCCACGGTCAGCAGCAGCTTCTTGTGGTCTTCGCTCAGCGAGAACTCGGCAATGCCGGTGCGCAACAGTTTGGGCTTGCGCTCCTCGAAGTCGAAGCGCCACAGCTCGGCCGTCGCGCGACGCTCGGCCTGCGGGGGCTCGTTGCTGGCGCCGGGCTGCGGGCGCTGCAGATAGAAGAGCGCGCCGTCCGAGGCGACCGCCAGGTTGTCGTAGTTGCGCTCGGCCACCGGCAGGGCCACGACGCGGTCGGCCAGGCCGTCAAGGTCGACCTTGATCGGCTTGACCGGTTCGGGCTTGGGCTTTTCGTCCTTCTTGGCGTCGGCCTTCTTGTCGTCTTTCTTCTTGTCCGTTTTTTCGTCCTTCTTCTCGTCCTTGTTCTCGTCCTTCTTGTCGTCCTTCTTGCCATCCTCGTCACCCGCTTTGGGCGCCAGCGGCGACTTGCCGTCGGCCGCGAGCACCACGGCGTAGAGGCCGGCACGGCGCGGGCGCTCCTGTGTGGACAGATCCAGCCCGACCTGGCTCGGGCCAGAGTTGATGGACGCCGTGAAATACAGGTAGTCGCCCTTGGCCGAGAAGGTCGGGTTGCCGGCATGGGCCAGGCCGTCGGTGACGGCATGGTTGCGGCCGGTCGCCAGCTCGTGCAGCACGATGCGGCTGAAATAGTTCTCGCCCGAGGTCGTGTAGGCCAGCCAGCGGCTGTCCGGCGAGAAGGACACGGCATAGCCGTCGGCGCCGAAGCGGCGCACGTCGGTGGCGACCCTGACGAGCTGGCCGCGCTGCGGGCCGGGCACCAGGCTCAGCCGATAGAGGTTGAGGTGGTTGTCCTGCAGCACGAACTGATTGCCGTCAGGGGACCAGTCCATCAGCGCGAAATAACCCTCCTTGGGCAGCAGGAAGCGCTCCTTCGCCCCCAGGCCGGTCTGGTTCTGCAGCACCAGCTCATGGCGCATGCCCGGGGCGTCGGACAGGTAGGCCACGCGCTGGCCGTCGGCGCTCCACAGCGCGTCCTTCTCGCGCACGCCGGGGCTCTCGGTCAGGTTGCGCACGCTGCCGTCCTTGACCGGCACCGTGAATACCTCGCCGCGGGCGCTGACGACAACGCGCTTGCCGGTGCTGGACAGCTGAGCATGGGTCAGCGTCTTGCCAGCATCCTTCCACTGCGGCCGCGCCTGAGGCGCGATGCTGGTGAGCTGGATGTCGAGCACACGCGGCGTGCCGCCTGCCAGTTCAATCTGCTTGATGCGGCCACCGGACTCGTAGACCAGGGTCGTGCCGACGGCGTCGACGCTGCGCACGTCCCATTGCGTCTCGCGGGTCAGTTGGCGCAGCGATTGGGTCGCCGGGTTGAAAGCGAAGAGATTAGCCGCGCCGTCGGCACGGTCGGAGATGAAAACGACCTCGCTGCCGGCCCAGACCGGTGCGGAGTCGGTCGCATTGACGTGGGGAATCTGCTGCCACTTCTGGCTGGCGACATCCATGACCCACACCGGTGGCGTCGAGCCACCGCGGCTCTGGCGCCAGCCGCTCATGCCGGCATAGGCGGCGTTGTAGGGGCGGTAGGCCAGCTGCTTGCCGTCGGCCGACCAGGCGCCCTCGAAGGCCACGGCCTTCATGACCTGCTTCTCGTAGCCGCCTTCCACGCTGACCTCGTAGAGCTGGTTGCTGCGGTTGTTCAGCACCTCGCGCGGCGAGGCGAACAGCACGCGCTTGCCATCAGGGCTCCAGCCGCTGACGACGTCAGCCGTCGGGTGCCAGGTCAGGCGTTTGGGCGCGCTGCCGTCCAGGCCGATGACGTAGACGTCGGTATTGCCGTCATAGCTGGCCGAGAAGGCGATGCTCCTGCCGTCCGGCGAGAAGCGCGGCGCGAACTCGGCAGCCGCATGGCTGGTCAGGCGCCGGGCATTGCCGCCACTGCGGTCAGCCAGCCAGAGATCGCCGGCATAGACGAAGGCCAGGTGGTCCTTGGAGACGGCGGGCTGGCGCAGCATGAGCGTCGGTTCGGCCGCCAAGGCCGCGCCGGAGGTCATCCAGGCACAGGCCAAAGCCATGGCGATACGGGTCAGGGTCATCGGGATCTCCGATCAGACGAAAACCCGCGACTCTAGTGCGCCTTGGGCGCGGCTCCGAAAGTCAGCGCCGGGCTGAGTTGGCCGTGCCGAGTCAGCCCGGCTGGCGCTTGAACCTGGCCTTCAGGCCGCCGGCGATGATGACCAGGCCGGGTATGAGAATCATGGCCCAGATGATCTTGTCCAGGTTGGTTTTGACCCAGGGCACGTTGCCAAAGACATAGCCGATCAGCGTGACGCCGCAAACCCACAGCACGCCGCCACCCACGTCATACAGCGTGAACTTGCGCCGCGTCATCTGCGCCACGCCGGCCACGAAGGGCGCGAAAGTGCGCAAAAAGGGCATGAAGCGAGCCGCAACGAGGGTGATGCCGCCGTACTTCTCGTAGAAGGCATGGGCTTTCTCGAAGGCGGCCTTGTTGAAGAAGCGCGAGTCCTCCCACTGGAAGACGCGCGGGCCGAAATGCCGGCCGATGCTGTAGTTGCTCTGGTTGCCGAGGATGGCCGCCGCCGTCAGCAGCGCCATGGACAGGCCCAGGTCCATCAGCCCGACGCCACACATGGCGCCGACGACAAAGAGCAGGGAATCCCCCGGCAGGAAGGGCATGACGACCACGCCGGTCTCGACAAAGATGATCAGGAAGAGCAGCGCATACACCCAGGCGCCGTAACTCGCGACGAAGTTGGCCAGGTGCTGGTCGACGTGCAGGACGAAGTCGATGAGGAAGGGAAGGAAATCCATGGGCGGCGATTATCCCGGCCCGGACGTGACAGCCGGACGGCGCCGATAATCCGGTCGATGGATTTGCCCCTGCCCGACCTCCCTGCCCCACGCGCCATCCGCGAACTGCCCGATGAGCTGATCAGCCAGATCGCCGCCGGCGAGGTCGTCGAGCGCCCGGCCTCGGTGGTGCGCGAGCTGGTGGACAACGCGCTGGACGCCGGCGCGAAGAACATCCAGGTCAAGCTGATGGCCGGCGGCGTGCGGGCCATCGTCGTCGAGGACGACGGCTGCGGCATCCCTGTCAACCAGTTGCCCCTGGCACTCAAGCGCCATGCAACGAGCAAGATCGCCAGCCTGAGTGACCTGGAATCCGTCGCGACGATGGGATTCCGCGGCGAGGCCCTGGCCGCCATCTCGTCGGTCTCCGACATGGCCATTGCCAGCCGCACGGCCGCCGACGCTCACGCCCACCGGCTGGACGCCCGCAGCGGCGAGCTGCAGCCGGCCGCCCGTGCGCGCGGCACCAGCGTCGAGGTGCGCGAGCTGTTTTTCGCCACCCCCGCCCGCCGCAAGTTCCTCAAGACCGACGCCACCGAGCTGGCCCATTGCGTTGAAGCCGTGCGCCGCCATGCGCTGGCGCGTCCCGACGTCGGCTTTGCGATCTGGCACGAAGGCAAGCTCGTCGACCAATGGCGCGCCGCGTCCAGCGAGCAGCGCATTGCCGATGCGCTGGGCGCAGACTTTGTCACCGAGAGCCGCCCCTTCGAGCACAGCTTCGGCCCCTTGGCCCTGACCGGACGCGCCGGCCTGCCCGAGGCGGCGCGCTCGCGGGCCGACCAGCAATACGTCTGGGTCAACGGCCGCCATGTGCGCGACAAGCTCATCAGCCATGCCATCCGCTCCGCCTACGAGGACGTGCTGCACGGCCAGCGCCAGCCCAGCTATGTGCTCTTCATCGAGATCGCGCCCGAACTGGTGGATGTGAACGTGCACCCGACCAAGATCGAAGTGCGCTTTCGCGACGGCCGCGCCATCCACCAATCGGTGCGCCGCGCCTTCATCGACGCGCTGGCCCAGTCGCGTGCGGACGCCGCCGGCGTCGAATCGGCCATGGCGCCGCTTGGCTTCGAGCCGACGATGCCGGCCACGCTCTTCGTCTCGGAGCCGCGCCCGGCCTACCAGTCTTATGTGCCGCCCGTGCCGGCGACGGCCGAGCAGGTCAGGCTGTCCCTGGTTCAGCACGAGGCCCTGTGGGCCCCCGGTGAAGCTCCTGAGCCCGCACCTGCGACAGCCGCGCCGACGATCAGCTTGAAGATGAAGTTGCCGGACGAGGACTGGCCGCTGGGCCGCGCCATCGCGCAGATCCAGGGCGTCTACATCCTGGCCGAGAACAAGCAAGGCCTGGTCATCGTCGACATGCACGCGGCCCATGAGCGCGTCGTCTATGAGCGGCTCAAGGCCAGGCTCGGCGCGACCCAGATCGAAAGCCAGCCGCTGCTGATCCCGGTCAGCTTCGCCGCTACGGCCGAGGAGGTCGCCGCCGCCGAGCAGCATGCCGACACGCTGTCAAAGCTCGGCCTGGATGTCGCCCCGCTGTCCGCCCGCACCTTGGCCGTGCGCTCCCGCCCCGCCCTGCTTGCGGCCTCCGACCTCGTCGCGCTGACCCGCGAGCTGCTCGCCGAGATGGCCCAGTTCGACGCCAGCTCGGTGCTCGAACGCGCTCAGCATGAAATCCTCGCCACCATGGCCTGCCACGGCGCCGTGCGCGCCAACCGGCAATTGACGCTGGACGAAATGAACGCGCTGCTGCGCGACATGGAAGCCACCGAACGCGCCGACCAATGCAACCACGGCCGCCCCACCTGGCGCCAGCTCGACATGCGCGAGCTGGACGCCCTTTTCCTGCGCGGACGCTGAAAGAAAACGATGGCCACCATCACCCTCAAGGGCAAGCCCAAGCCTGCTGCCAAGACTCGCAACGCCGAGGGCGAGAAGCGCGCGCCGGTGCGCGGCAAGGGCGTCTCCAAGCCCCGCACGACGCTTGCCAAGGCGCAGGCCGACCGGGCCGAGCGCGAGGAACAGTTCCAGAAGTCGCAAGCGCAGCGCGCCGAGCGGCCCGCACCGGCTCGCGACGAACGGCCGGCTCGCCCGAAGCCGACGGGTTTCAAGTCTGACTGGCAGCAGCAGCCGCGCGGCGACGCGCCGCCGCGCCCCGAGCGTGGCCCGCGCGCACGCCCCGACGAGCGGCCGCCGCAATACCGCGGTGATGCACCGCCGCGGCCAGAGCGCGGTCCACGTGCACGACCCGACGAGCGCCCGCCGCAATACCGCGGCGACGCACCGCAGCGCCCAGAACGCGCCCCTCGCGCGCGACCGGACGAAGGCCCTCCTGCCGACCGCCCGCCGCGCGTCGACCAACGCCGTGTGGCCAACCGCGGCCCCAACTTCGAGCCGCCACAACGCCCTCAGCAACGCCGCAACCCGGCCCGCGAAGTCGCTCCTGAAGACGGCGAGCGCCTGTCCAAGCGCATGGGCGAGCTCAAGCTCGCTTCGCGCCGCGAGGCCGATGACTGGATCGCCGCCGGCTGGGTGCGCGTCAACGGCAAGGTCGCCGTGCTGGGCCAGCGAGTCGGCCCCGACGTGCAGATCGACATCGACCCCGCCGCCCGCAACCAACAGGCCCAGCTTGTCACCGTGCTGCTGCACAAGCCCATCGGTTACGTCTCGGGCCAGGCCGAAGACGGCTACGAGCCGGCCGTCGTGCTGTTCCAGCCCGAGAACCGCTGGGCGGAAGACGCCTCCGGCATCAAGCCCAACGCCGGCCACCACCGCAACCTGGCTCCCGCCGGGCGGCTGGACATCGACTCCACCGGCCTGCTCGTGCTGACGCAGGACGGCCGCATCGCCCGGGTGCTGATCGGCGACGACTCCGACGTCGAGAAGGAGTACCTCGTGCGTGTCGAGTTCGTCGGCCTGCCCGGTGCTGAAGCCGTGCCAGAGGGCATGCTGCCCAACGCGGCGCTGTCGAACAACAAACTCGCCCTGCTCAACCATGGCCTGGAGCTGGATGGCGAAGAACTCAAGCCCGCCAAGGTCAGCTGGCAGAACGAGCACCAGCTGCGCTTTGTGCTGCGCGAGGGCAAGAAGCGCCAGATCCGCCGCATGTGCGAACTGGTCGGCCTCAAGGTCGTCGGCCTGAAGCGCGTGCGCATCGGCCGCATTCCGCTGGGCCATCTGCCCGTCGGGCAATGGCGCTATCTCGCGCCATGGGAGAAGTTCTGAACCTCGCCGCAGGAAACACAGCCACAGAGGCACAGAGCCACAGAGGAACAGCCTCTTGCTACTGAATTTCTCTGTGCCTCTGTGGCTCTGTGGCTGTGTTGGGCTGTATTGATGAGCGCGCCCTTGTCACCCATTTGCATCGCCGGCCCCACCGGTTGCGGCAAGACGGCAGCGGCTCTCGCCATCGCCGAGGTGCTGCCGGTCGAAATCATCAGCGTCGACTCGGCCCTGGTCTACCGCGGCATGGATATCGGCACCGCCAAGCCCACGGCCGCTGAGCAGGCCGCGGTGCCGCACCATCTCATCGACATCCTTGACCCGACCGAGAGCTATTCGGCCGCCGAGTTCGTGCGCGATGCCAAACGGCTTGCTGCGGAGATCAGCGCGCGTGGCAAGCTGCCGCTGCTGGTGGGCGGCACGATGCTGTACTTCAAGGCGCTGTTCGATGGCCTGTCGACGCTGCCCCAGGCCGACGCCGACCTGCGTGCCGCCATCGACGCCGAGGCGGCCGAGCGCGGCTGGCCAGCGATGCATGCGGAGCTGGCCAAGCTCGACCCTGAAACGGGCGCCCGCTTGGCACCCAACGACAGCCAGCGAATCCAGCGCGCGCTGGAAGTCATCCGCCTGACCGGCCAGCCCCTGAGCGCGCTGCATGCCGCGTCACGCGACGAAGGCGTGGACTGGCCGCTGTTCTCGCTGGAGCCCAGCGACCGCGCTTGGCTGCACGAGCGCCTGGCGCAGCGTTTCGACGTCATGTTGGCCCAAGGGCTGGTCGACGAGGTCAAGAGCTTGCGGGCCCGTGGCGACCTGAGCCTGGCCTTGCCATCGATGCGTTGCGTCGGCTACCGCCAGGCCTGGGAAGCGCTGGACGCCAACAACTTCTCCGACCTGCGCGAGCGCGGCATCGCCGCCACGCGCCAGYTGGCCAAGCGCCAGATCACCTGGCTGCGCAGCATGCCGCAGCGCCGCGTCATCGCTTGCGACGGCGCCCAACCCATCCCCGAGCTGCTGGTCGGCTTGCAGAGGTTGCTCGCTTGATTCCCCAGCGGGCCGGCAGCGCGCGCGAGGACCCAGAATCCGGTCCATGAGTCTTCTGAGTGCGCGCCGCCTGGCGAAGTCCTACGGCGAGGTGGCCGTGTTTTCCGATGTGGATCTGGACCTGGACGCCGGCGAGATCGTTGCCCTGCTCGGCGAGTCCGGCAGCGGCAAGTCCACGTTGCTGAACTGCCTGGCCGGGCTGGACGAGGCCGACGCCGGCACCATCACGCTGGTGGGCCAGGACCTGCGGGCGTTGGACGACGAGGCCCGCTCGGCGCTGCGGCGCCGCGAGCTGGGGTTCATCTTCCAGGCCTTCCATCTGCTGCCGCATCTGAACGTGGCCGACAACGTGGCCCTGCCGCTGCGCCTGCTGGGCCAGCGCGATGACGAACGGGTGCGGCAGATGCTGACGGCGGTGGAACTGGCACCTCTGGCCGCGCGCATGCCCAGGCAGTTGTCGGGCGGGCAGTTGCAGCGCGTGGCGATCGCGCGGGCCCTGGTGCACCGCCCTCGCCTCGTGCTGGCCGATGAACCCACTGGCAACCTCGACCCGCGCCATGCCGGCGAAGTGCTGGCCCTGCTGCGCCGCTGCACGCAGGAAGCCGGTGCAGCCTGCCTGCTGGTGACGCATTCCGAGCGTGCGGCCGAGGCGGCACACCGCAGGCTTCGGCTGGATGCCAGCGGGCTGCATAGCGCATGACCCTTTGGCGCCATTTCACCTGGCCCGCCTGGCGGGACCAGCCCGGCCGCGTCCTTTTGGCCGTCATCGCCGTCATGCTGGGCGTGGCCCTGGCCTTCGGCGTACATCTGCTCAATGGCGCCGCCCTGGCCGAATTCGCGCGTGCGGCGCGCGGCGTCAACGGCCAGCCCGATCTGGTGCTGACGGCCCGCGCCGGCCCGCTGACCGATGCCGACCTCGTCGATCTGCTGAACCGCCCCGAAGTCGCCGCCGCCAACCCCGTCGTCGAGGCCACGGCGCTGTGGCCGGGCCAGGTCGGCCCAGGCGGGCGGGGCCTGTCCATCCGCCTCATCGGCCTGGACCCGCTGGCGCTGCTGGCCTCGGCCGCTGCCGGCCGTCCGCTGGCGGCTGAACTGACGCCCCAGATCGAAGGTGGGCCGGCGGCGCTGCTGAGCCCGCATGTCGTCCACCTGAACGCTGCTGCCCGCAAGCTGCTACCTGGCGGCGCCACCCAGCTGGCGCTGCGCCTGCCAGGCGAAGGCACGCCGCGCGACATCGAGCTGGCCATCGGTGGCCGCGTCGCCGCCGACAACACGCCGCTGGGCGTGCTGGACATCGCCGATGCGCAAGCCCTGTTCGGCCGCGTGGGCAGCCTGGACCGCATCGACGTGCAACTCGCGCCCGGCGTGGACGCCACGGCCTGGACCGCCCGCCTGCCCGCGCGCTGGCTGGCCACGCCTCCGGCCGATACCGGCGCCCGGCTGTCCGACATGACGCGCTCCTACCGCGTCAACCTCGGCCTGCTGGCCCTGATGGCCCTGTTCACCGGCAGCTTCCTCGTCTATGCCGTGCTGTCCCTGGCCACGGCCCAGCGCCTGGCGCAATGGGCGCTGGTGGGCGTGCTCGGCGTATCGGCGCGCATGCGCTGGCGGTTGATCCTGGCCGAAGGCCTGGTCATCGGCCTCGCGGGCACGGCGCTGGGGCTGGCCCTGGGCGTTGGCCTGGCCGCGGGGGCGCTGAAGCTGATGGGCAGCGACCTGGGCTTGCACGGCGCCACCGATTCATCGGCCGAACTGCTGTTCAACCAGCCACTGCTGCTGCC
Organism: Roseateles sp. P5_D6; assembly: GCF_054049415.1. Classification (NCBI taxonomy): domain Bacteria; kingdom Pseudomonadati; phylum Pseudomonadota; class Betaproteobacteria; order Burkholderiales; family Sphaerotilaceae; genus Roseateles; species Roseateles sp. P5_D6. The sequence continues at coordinate 103,796 of NZ_JBFUMK010000009.1, forward strand.
GGCCCTGGTCTACGCGGCACTGGGGCTGGCGGCCACCCTGGTCGCGGCGCTGGCACCCGCACTGACGGTGCGCCGCATCGCGCCCGCGCTCGTGCTCAAGGGCCTGGGCCTGCCGGCGGCGCGCACCTTGCCCGCCTGGGCCGGCTTGGCGCTGCTGGCTGTGGGGGCGTCGCTGGCCTGGCTGCCGCCCGTCTGGGGTGACACACCGGTCGCTGCCTATGCAGCCATGTTCTTTCTGCTGATGGGCGGCCTGGCCCTGGTGCCGGCCCTGGTGCAGCTGATGACGGCGCTGCTCTCGCGCCTGCCGGCGGGCGCCCTGCTGCTGCTGGCCCGCGAACGCAGCCGCGACCAGGCGACCGAAGCGCGCCGGTCGCTGGCCGGCGTCCTGGTTGCCCTTGCCCTGGCCGTGGCCATGACGGTCATGATCGGCAGCTTTCGTGAATCCCTGATGCGCTGGCTGGACCAGGCCCTGCCGGCCGACCTCTACGTGCGCAGTGCGCTGCGGGGCGCCAACGGCATTCCCGCACCGCTGCCGCCGGCCCTGCTGACGGCGTTGTCGCGCCTGCCCGAAGTCGCCCGCACCTCGCCCCAGCTCACGGCCCGGCTGCGGCTGGCGTCCAGCGGCGAAACCGTGGCCCTGACTGCGCGCGACATCCGGGCCGGTGGCCTGCCTCTCGTCGAACGCTGGACGGGCGCAGCCGCGGAGGGCACTCTGGCGGTCTGGGTCAACGAGGCCGCGCGGGACCGCGACGGGCTGAAGCCGGGCCATGTCTTCCAGGGCGAGCTGGTCGACGGCGGCCGCGCGCTGAAGCTGCAGGTGCGCGGCGTCTGGCGTGACTATTCACGCCAGAACACCGCGCTGTGGATGGCGCTGGACGACTACCGCCGCGCCAGTGGCGACACCAGCACGGCCGAGCTGGCACTCTGGCTGGCACCGGGCCGGTCGCTGGAATCGGCGCGCACCGCGGTTCGCCAGCTCGGCGGCGACAACGTCGAAATGGCCGCGGCGGGCGAGCTGCGTTCGCTGTCGCTGAAGATCTTCGACCGCAGCTTTGCCATCACCGTTTGGCTGCAGGCCGTAGCCCTGGCCGTGGGGCTGTTCGGCGTCATCGCCAGCCAGTCGGCTCAGGCGCTGGCGCGCAAACGCGAGTTCGGCCTGCTGCGCCATCTCGGCCTGTCCAGGCGCCAGTTGCAGCGCCTGCTGCTCATCGAAGCCAGCCTGTCGGGCGGCGCGGGCGCGCTGGCCGGGCTGGCGCTGGGCCTGGGCCTGAGCGTGGTGCTGGTCTATGTCGTCAACCCGCAGAGCTTTCACTGGAGCATGGAGATGCATTTGCCGGTTGCGCGCCTGGCGGCCCTGGTCGGCCTGGCCTTCGCGGCGGCGGTCGGCGCTTCGCTGCTGGCCGGCCGGCGCGCCCTCGGCGCTGACGCCGTGCGCGCCGTGAGGGAGGACGCATGAAGCGCCGCGCTCTGTTGCTCGCTGCGCTGCCACTGCCCGCGCGCGCCGCCCTCAACTTCCCGCACGACTTCGGCGCCCACCCGGCCCAGGGCATCGAGTGGTGGTATCTGACGGGCCTGCTCGGCGACAGCGAGAGCGCACCGCCACGCTTCGGCTACCAGCTGACCTTCTTCCGCCTGCCCGGCCCGGCAGCGGCCGACCATCCCAGCGGACTCGCGGCCAGGCAGTTGCTGCTCGGCCATGTCGCCTTGTCCGACCTGGGTGCGAAGAAGCAACGCCACAGCCAACGGTTGCTGCGCGGCCTGCCCGGCGCGGTGCAGGCCATGGAGGGTGACAGCGACGTCAAGCTGCGCGACTGGACGCTCAAGCGCAGCGGCGACGGCTATCGCGCCGCCTTCAACGGCCCGGGCTTCGCGCTGGCGCTGAACCTGTCCACGCCCGACGCGCCATTGCTGCAGGGCGAGGCCGGCCTGTCCCGCAAGGGGCCCGATCCCGCGCAGTTCAGCCGCTACTACTCGCGCCCCCAACTCGCCACCGAGGCCATGCTGACCCTGGACGGCCAACGCCAGCGCCTCACCGGCCGCGCCTGGCTGGACCATGAATGGAGCGACAGCGTGCTGGGCCAGGCGCAGGGTTGGGACTGGCTGGGCATCAACCTCGATGATGGACGCGCGCTGACCCTCTTCCAGCTGCGCCGCAAGGACGGCAGCCGGGACTGGGCCGGCGGCAGCCTGCGCAGCCCCGGGCAGCCCGACCGCAGCTTCACGCCCCAGGAGGTCGAGATGACGCCGCTGCGGCACTGGACCAGCCCCGCCACGGGCGCGCGCTACCCGGTCGAGTGGCGGCTGAAGAGCCCAGCTGGCGACATGCTGCTGAGCACGTACTTCGACGCCCAGGAGATCGACGCGCGAAACAGCAGCGGCCTCGTCTATTGGGAAGGTGTCGCCCAGTTGTTCGACCGCGAAAAACGGCCACTCGGCGCCGGCTACCTGGAGTTGACCGGCTACGCAGGGCGCCTGCCACTACCGTGACCCACAATGCGCGCCGAATGTAGCCACGGCAACCCACTCGCCCGACCTTTGGCTGGGACAACCCGGCGCAGCCATGCGCTGCAACTGCTCTGCCACCAGGACCTTGACGACGCGATGCTGGCCCGCACCTGCGCCGTGTTGACTGAAAAGCTGTAACCCCATGAGTTCCACGACCGAACGCCCCGCGTCCAAGCAGGCCCGCTCCTTGAGCGGCCTGGTGCCCTTCCTGCGCCCCTACCGCGGCCGCATCGCGCTGGCCTTTGCAGCCCTGTTGCTGTCTGCCATGGCCACGCTGGCCTTCCCGCTGGCGCTGCGCGGACTCATCGACGCCGGCTTCGAGGCCGCCAACCCCGGCGAGAAGCTGATGGCGTTGCGCGAGCATTTCCTCGCGATGTTCGCCGTCGGCGCCGCACTGGGGCTGTTCTCGGCGTCGCGCTTCTACATGGTCACCTGGCTGGGCGAGCGCGTGACGGCCGACCTGCGCAATGCCGTCTACACCCATGTGCTGCGCCAGAGCCCTGAGTTCTTCGAGACGACGCAGACCGGCGAGGTGCTCTCCCGCATCACGACGGACACCACCGTCGTGCAGACCGTCGTCGGCTCCAGCCTGTCCATGGGCCTGCGCAACATGGTCATGGGCATCGGCGCGCTGATCATGCTCATCGTCACCAATCCCTATGTGATGGGCCAGGTGCTGGGCATCCTGGTGCTGGTCGTGGCGCCGGCGCTTTACTTCGGCCGCCGCGTGCGCAAGCTCTCGCGCGCCAGCCAGGACCGTGTGGCTGACACCTCGGCCATCGCCGCCGAGGTGCTGAACGCCGTCACCGTCGTGCAGAGCTACACCCAGGAGGCGGCCGAGGCGAAGCGCTTCTCTGCCGCCAGCGAGGCCGCCTTCGACACGGCGCGCAAGCGCACGCGCATCCGCAGCTTCATGGTCGCCTTCATCATCACGGCCGTCTTCGGCGCCATGCTGTGGGGCCTCTACCAGGGCACGCAGGCCGTCATCGCCGGCAAGATCTCGGCCGGCCACCTGGGCCAGACCGTCGTCTACGTGACCCTGCTGGTCAGCAGCGTGGCCGTGCTGGCCGAAGTCTGGGGCGACGTGCTGCGCGCGGCGGGTGCAACGGAGCGCCTCATCGAACTGATGGAGGCGCGGTCACCAGTGGCCGAGCCCGCTGCGCCGAAGGCCTTGACGGCCGCGCAGGGCGGCAGCCGTGTCGAGTTCGACGCCATCACCTTCAACTACCCCTCACGGCCCGCCACGGCGGCGCTGGACCGGCTCAGCCTGAACATCGCGCCCGGCGAGACCGTCGCCCTGGTCGGCCCCAGCGGCGCCGGCAAGAGCACGGTGCTGCAACTGCTGCTGCGCTTTTACGACCCGCAGTCCGGCTCGATCCGGCTCAACGGCGTCGAGACCCGCGAACTGAGCCTCAAGGACCTGCGCGCCAACATCGGCCTGGTGCCGCAGGACAGCGTCATCTTCTCGACCTCGGCGATGGAGAACATTCGCTACGGCCGCCCAAGCGCGACGGACGACGAAGTCATCGCCGCAGCCAAGGCCGCCTTTGCCGACGATTTCATCCGCGCCCTGCCCGAGGGCTATCAGAGCTTCCTCGGCGAGCGCGGCGTGCGCCTGTCCGGCGGCCAGCGCCAGCGCATCAGCATCGCCCGGGCCATGTTGAAGAACCCTCCGCTGCTGCTGCTGGACGAAGCGACGAGCGCGCTGGACGCCGAAAGCGAACGCGTTGTGCAGGCCGCACTGGAAGCAGCCATGCAGCACCGCACGACGCTGGTCATCGCCCACCGCCTGGCCACCATCCAGAAGGCGGATCGCATCGTCGTGCTGGACGCCGGGCGCATCGTCGACATCGGCCGTCATGATGAGCTGGTGGCCCGCGGCGGGCTGTATGCGAAGTTGGCGTCGATGCAGTTTGGGCTGAAGGCCGACGCGCAAGCCGCTGCTTGAACGGCTGGTCCTGGGGGGCGGACGCCACCCGTCCTGCGCCATGCGCTTGGCCGGGCCTTAGAACGAATCTTCCCGCATGAAAAAACTCGCCTTTGCATTGATCCCCACACTGCTGCCCATCGCCATCGCGGCCCAGACACTGGTCTACGTCGGCACCGACACCGGCGGCGAGAGCAAAGGCATCTACGTCTCCACTCTTGACGAGATCACCGGCGCGCTGTCCCCGCCGCTGCTGGCCGCCGCCATCGGCAACCCGGGCTTCCTCACCACGCATCCGAGCAAGCCCGTTGTCTACTCGGTCGCAGCCGGCCGCGCCGCGGATGGGTCCTGGAAAGAGGAAGTTGCCGCGTTCACCGTGCAGGACGACGGCCGCCTGGTGCTGCTCAACACCCGGCCCTCGGGCGGCAACGGCCCTTGCCACATCTCCGTCGATGCCGGTGGGCGCGTGCTGCTGCTGGCCAACTACAACGGGGGCAACGTCGTGTCCTACCCCATCCAGGGCGACGGCAGCCTGGGGCCGGCGGCTTCCACGGTTCAGCATGAGGGCGCCAGCGTCAACCCACAGCGCCAGCAGCAACCCCACCCGCACAGCATCTACCCCGGCCCGACCCAGACCCGCGCCTACGTGCCCGACCTGGGGCTGGACAAGGTGGTTATCTATCGGCTGGACACGGCCAGCGGCCGGATCTCACCCAACATGCCGGCCCATGCCACCACCGAGCCCGGCGGCGGCCCGCGCCACCTCGCCTTCCATCCGAATGGCCGCTACGCCTACGTGAACCTGGAGCTGACCTCCCGCGTGGCCGCCTACCGCGTGGATGCGGTGACCGGCGCGATGGAGGGCTTTCAAGTGCTGTCCAGCCTGCCGCCCGGCACCAAGGCCGAAGGTAACAGCACCGCCGAGATTCTGGTCCACCCAGGCGGCCGGTTCCTCTACGTGTCCAACCGCGGACACGACAGCATCGCGATGTTCGAGATCGACCCGCAGGACGGTTCGCTGCGCTTCATCGRGGCGACGAGCACCGGCGGGCACATGCCGCGCAGTTTTGGCATCGTGCCGGGCGGGCGCTTTCTGGTGGCGGCCAATCATGACAGCGGCAACGTCACCGTTTTTCGCATGAATCCCGAGCGCGGCACGCTGTCACGCGTTGGCGGCGAGGTAGCGATTGACCAGCCTGCGTACGTTCGCTTCTTGCGGCGCTAGACGATAGTCGTCGCGGCGGCCAAGGCCCGCCAGGGCTATGCCAACCTCCTTGGCGAGGGCAGCGTGCGCCTGTCTGGCGGCCAACGCCGGCGCATCAGCATCGCTCGTGCCATGCTGAAGAACCCGCCGCACTGGGCGCCACGAAGAGCTGGTGGCTCGCGGCGGGCTGTATGCGAAGTTGGCGGCGATGCAGTTTGGGTTGGTCACGAACGCAGGAGCGGCCTGAGCTACTCCGGCAGCCGCCGCATCCAGCGCGACATGTGGCTCTGGTGGGCGAAGCCGGCCATCAACGCGATCTCGCTGAGCGCCYCCGCCCGCTGCTGCACCAGTTGCCGGGCACGCTCGACACGCCGCGACACCACGTAGCGATGCACCGGCATGCCGACGCCGCTGCGAAACAGCCGCTGCAGGCTCCACGGACTGACGCCCGCCACCCGCGCCAGGCTGGGCAGCGACAGCGGTCGTTCGAGATTCGCCTCGATGTAGTCCTGCACGCGCTGTAGGGCCGGGGCTGCGGGCGCCTCCGGCGATGACGGCGCGCGCAGCAGCACCGCCGTGGCAACCGACTGCACAAGGCCGTTGCGGAAGTGCTCACCAAAGGGAGCGTCGGATTGCAGGTCCTGGGCCAGCGCATAGAGCAGCCCCTGCAGGCGCGGCTCGCGCGCCATGTGGACCATGCCGACTTCGACATGCCGGCTGCCCAGGCCCAGCTCGTCCGCCATCCGCTCCAGCCGGGACGGGGCGATCAACACCTCCAGGCTGTTGAAGTCGGACTGGGCCTCAAACCCGTCGGCGGCCCCAGCCGGCACGATGTCCACGTCGCCGCGCGTGCGCAGGAAGGGCAGCCCCGTGCGCAGACAGGCCGTCTTGGTGCTGGCACTGAGATGGAGGACGACGCGGTGGTGGTCCAGCGGCGTGGCGAGCGCCCGACCCGCACGTTCGTGCCGCGACCGCAACGCCATCCCGCTCCGGCTGATCAACTCTGAATGCATGGCGGCAATCTAGCGGGCCGGCCAAATCCCCAGCCGCCGAGGGGCCGTGCCCGAATGTGCCGTCCGCTGCTCTTTTCGTGCGCGACAGGACATGCCCACCGCCCCTACAAACTCGGCATGAACAACATCCTTGTCATCGGCGCGGGCCCCACGGGCTCGAACACTGCGGCCCTCCTTGCGTCCCAGGGCCATCACGTCACGCTGGTCAGCCGGCGCGGAACGCCTGCATCCCACCCGGGTGTGAGGCACGCGGCGGCGGACGTCAACGACCCGCAAACCATGCGCGAACTCGCCGCGGGCGTCGACACCCTCATCAACTGCGCGATGCCGGCCTACGACCGCTGGCCCGAGGAATTCCCGCCGATCGGGAGCGCCGCGCTGTCGGTGGCGGCGGCCGTGGGCGCCCGGCTCGTGACCCTGAGCAACGTCTACGGCTACGGCCCTGTCGAAGGACCGCTGCGCGAGAACCATGCGCTGGCGCCCCATACCGTCAAGGGGCGGGTGCGCGCCGGCATGTGGGACCTGGCCCGGCGCAGCGGCGTGCCGGTGGCCGAGGTCCGCGCGAGCGACTTCCTGGGCCACGCGTCGGTGGGCTACTTCAACCTCTTCGTGCTACCGGCGCTGCTGAAGGGTGAGGAGAGCGTCTTTCCTGGCGACCTCGACGCCGCGCACAGCTGGAGCTTCACGCTGGACGTCGCGGCCACGCTGGCCGCGGCGGCGACGTCGCAGCAGTCCTGGGGTCGGGCCTGGCATGTACCGTCCTGCACGGCCTCCGTGCACGAGCTGGCCACCGCCACCGCCCGCTTGGCGAAGCTGGGCGCACCCAGGCTGCGGCGCATGACGGCCGAGGAGCTCCGGCAAGCGGCCGAGGCTGACACCATGATGGCGGAGGTGGCCGAGATGGTCTACCTGTTCGAGCGCCCGTTCCTGCTGGATGCCAGCGAGACGCAACGCCTGCTGGGCGTGTCGGCCACGCCGCTGGAGCAGGTGCTGGCTGACAACCTGGGGCCCTGCTAGACCAGGCGCCTGCGGAGACAATAGGGGCATGAGCACCCCGCCCCGTCCTCCGCAGCAATACGAAGACTTCATGCGCCATGTGTTCGAGCATGGCGTGCAAAAGAGCGACCGCACCGGCACCGGCACGCGCAGCGTGTTCGGCCACCAGATGCGCTTCGACCTCGCCCAGGGCTTCCCGCTGGTCACGACGAAAAAAGTGCACCTGAAGTCCATCGTGCTGGAGCTGCTGTGGTTCCTGCGTGGCGACAGCAACGCCCGCTGGCTGCAGGAACGCGGCGTGACGATCTGGAACGAGTGGGCGCGTGAAGACGGCGACCTGGGGCCCGTCTACGGCGTGCAGTGGCGCTCGTGGCCGACGCCAGACGGTGGTCACATCGACCAGATTGCCGACGTCGTCAAGACGCTGAAGTCCAACCCCGACTCGCGCCGCATCATCGTCAGCGCCTGGAATGTGGCCGACCTGCCCCAGATGGCACTGATGCCCTGCCACGCCTTCTTCCAGTTCTACGTGGCGGACGGGAAACTGAGCTGCCAGCTCTACCAGCGCAGCGCCGACATCTTCCTGGGCGTGCCGTTCAATATTGCGTCATACGCGCTGCTGACGATGATGCTGGCTCAGCAGTGCGACCTTGCCTTGGGCGACTTCATCTGGACCGGTGGCGACTGCCACATCTACGACAACCACGTCGAGCAGGTGCAGGCCCAGCTCGCCCGCGAGCCGCGGCCCTACCCGACGATGACGATCAAGCGCCGGCCGGCGTCGATCTTTGATTACGAGTTCGAGGACTTCGAGCTGAGCGGCTACGACCCGCACCCGGCCATCAAGGCGCCGGTGGCCGTATGAGCAAGGTCACGCTGGTGGCAGCCGTTGCGAAAGACGGCGCGATCGGGCGCAACAACGCGCTGCTCTGGCACCTCCCCGAGGACATGGCGCACTTCAAGGCGCTGACCTTGGGCAAGCCCGTCGTCATGGGCCGCAAGACCTGGGACTCGATACCCCCGAAGTTCCGCCCGCTCCCGGGCCGCCGCAATCTCGTCATCAGCCGTTCGGGGGTCGAACTGCCCGGTGCCGAGGTGTTTGCGAGCCTGGATGCGGCGCTGGCCGCCTGCCAGGACGCGCCCGAGGCCTGCGTCATCGGCGGCGGCGAGATCTACGCGCTGGCCTTGCCGCGGGCTGACAAGCTGGCGCTGACCGAGGTGGATGCCGTCTTCCCAGATGCGGACCGGCATTTCCCGGCTTGGCCGCGCGACCGCTTCATCGAAGACCGACGCGAGCCGCACGCCGGCGCCAACGGTCTTCGTTTCGATTTTGTTGACTACGTTCTCAAGGAGTAACCCCATGTCCGGACACGGCTTCCACGTCCACGGCCCGCACGAGCACGAGCTGGAGCATGCGGCCCAGCACGATGCCAAGGGCTTTGCCGGCCAATTGGCCGTCATCACCGCCATCCTGGCCACGCTCGGCGCCGGCTTCTCGTACATGGGCGGCGCGACCCAGGCCAATGCCGGCATCCTGAAGAACGATGCGGCCATCAAGAAGACCGAGGCCGGCAACCAGTGGAACTACTACCAGTCCAAGAGCAGCAAGCAGAACCTCGCGGAGCTCGCGCTGGAGCTGAGCCCTAGCGAAGAAGCCAAGACCAAGTACCGCGACAAGGTCGCCCGCTACGAGAAGGAAAAGGCCGACATCAAGCTGGCTGCCGAGGCGCTGGAAGCCGAGTCCAAGCACTTCGACGAGAAGAGCGAGGCGCAGCTGCACATGCATCACCGCTGGGCCCAGGCGACGACGGCGCTGCAGGTGTCCATCGCGCTGGCCGCCATCGCGCTGCTGACCAAGCGCCGCTGGATGGAATGGGCCACCATCGCCGCGGGCGGCATCGGCATCGTGCTGGGTGGATTGGCCGCGGCGCACATCTGACGCCGCCCCAGGACGCCCGGCATGCTCCATCGCATCGACGAAGAGATCACCTTCCGCAAGTTGGAGATCCTGCTGGCCTTCATGGAGAGCGGCAATCTCGCGCGGGCGGCGGAGCGGCTGGGCATCAGCGCGGTCAGCGTGCACCGGGCGCTGCATTCTCTGGAGACGGGCACGCGCTGCAGCCTGTTCCGGCTGGAGGGCCGCAACCTGCAGCCCAATGACGCGGCCCACGCACTGGCCGACGTGGCCCGCGAGGTGCTGCAGGCGATGGCCCACGGCATCCGCGCCACGCGCGAGATCGCTGGCTACGCGGCCGATCGCATCCGCATCGGCTCGCTGTACTCGCTGACCAGCGGCACCGTGCCGGCCCTCATCATGGCGCTGCGCCTGCGCAAGCCCGACATCCAGACCGAGCTCGTGCTGGGCTCCAACAGCGACCTGCTGCGCAAGCTGCGTGACGGCGCCGTGGACGCGACGGTGATGGGCTTTCCCGAGGGCGCGGCGGACGTCGAGTCGCAGCTGCTGTTCGAGGACGAGATCTTCTTCGCCGCACCTGCCGACTCGGCCTACGCCCGCCAGACCGAGGTGGACTTGGGCGCCTGCGCGGACGAGCGTTTCGTGTCGCTGAACGAAGGCTATGTGACGCGCGACCGCTTCGTCGAAGCCTTCCAGGTGGCGGGCTTCGAGCCCAACGTCGTCATGACCACCAGCGACATCTTCTCGCTGATGAACCTGGTGGGCGGCGGCATCGGCTGCACGCTGCTGCCCGGCCGCGTGCGCGGCGTGCTGCCGCGCAGCGTCTGCCTCGTGCCGCTGGCGGCGCGCTACCAGATGAGGCAGAAGATCAGTGTCGTCTTCCTGCGCACGCGGGAGCGTGACCCCAACCTGCTGTCGCTGCTGGCCGCCTGCCGCAGCCACACGGCGGAGCTGGAAGCCAACCTCCCGCCGCCGTTGATGCCGGGGCACGGTGGGTAGGGACTGCCGCCCACCGAGTCGGCACGCTTCTCAAGAACCTTCGGTCAATCGACCAGCGCCTGCAGCGCCTTCAGGTCGAGCTGCTGCAGCACGCGCTGCATCGGTTCGGTGAAGACGTCGCCGCCATTCACGGCCACCTTCAGCATCTGCGGCCGGCCGGGGTGGCTGCGGTCCCAGGGGAAATCCGGGTCGGGCCTGACCAGGCGCGGGTAGCGGTCCAGCGGCACGGCGGCGTCGTGCAGCCCGTTCAAGCCCAGCAGCGCAGGCGCGGCCAGTTGCTGCGGCGACAGGCCGGCGCGCCAGGCCTCGACGCGGCGAAGCATGGTCTGCAGCGGGTTGGCGTCGACACCGGCGGCTGCCTTGCGGCGAGCCGTGCGTGCCTCGGCTTCGCGGGTGGCGCGCAGTTGGTCGCGCAACTCGACAGTCATCTTTTCTGCCGCGGCCGGGTCCACCTTGCGCAGGCCGGCGGTCACCTTCTGCACCTGGGATTCGTCAAAGGCCTCGCGCGCGGCAGCGTCGCCCTCGGCCGGCAGGCCCGCGCGGGCGCTGCTGTCCTCCTGCATGCGGCGCTTCAGGTCGCGCAGCGTGAAGTCCACGTACTCGGCGGTGGTCACCGCCACCCAGGGCAGGCGGCCACCGCGCGTGAACACCAGCTGATGGCCGCCGTACAGCGTGTAGCCGTTGAGTTGCCCGGTGGCGGGAAGCTCGCGCCAGGCCTGCAGCTGTTCGTCGCGCAACTCGGCATGGGGCGACTCGAAGAAGCTGGTGGGCGCGTTGATGGCCACCACCACCGCGGCCATCGGCCCGAGACGGTTGGCCTTGGGGTTGACGTCGCAGCGGCCGGGCAGCCACATGCTTTCGCGGTGGTCGCGCAGCAGCAGGCTGCCGCTGCGCGCGGGTGCGTCCCATTGGCCACCCACCTGCCAGCTGCTGCGCAGCCGCGTGCGCGGCAGCTCGTGCAGTTCCCGCTGGGCATGCAGGATCGCGTTGACCCGTTGCAGCGCCTGCCGCATCGGGGCGACGGCGGGGTCGGTGACGCGGCGCTGGTCCGCCGTGGTGGGGTGCTCCGCATCCACCCAGCAGTCGATGGCAGCGGCGGCGGGCTGCGGCACGGCCAGCAGCGCCAACGTGCTCATCGCGGCAGCAGCGCGCGGCAAGGTGTCGTTCAGGAACAGGCGCAGGGCCTTGGTGACTGGCATCTGAAGGTCGAAGCGGAATGAGGGATTCATGGTCGACGGATGGCGATAGCGAGGCGCCAGTGTTGCGAGCCGCCAGGGCGCTGTCATCGCTCTGAAGAGCCATCGCGGCCGTGGCATGCATGGCTCTCCGATGACTGCCGCCATGGCCTGTCGGGCGGATGGCAGCCGCGCACCTGGTCGGCACAGTGCCGCCACCCCAATCGACCGGAGTCCACATGACCACCACTGCTTCCCGTTTCCCCCTCTCCCTGCTGATCGCCGCTGCGTTGACCGCCTGCGGCGGTGGCGGCACCGATGCCGCCACCGGCAGCCCGGCCCCCACGCCGCAAACGCCACAAACGCCGACGCCCACCACGCCGCCGCCCACCGCAGCAGGGTTCAGTTTCACGCTGGACACGGGCAAGGCCATCGTCTGGCAGGGCCAGCAGGCCAGCGTCGCCGTCGCCGTGCAGCGCGATGCCGGCTTCACGGACGCCATCCAGTTCAGCGCCGAAGGCATGCCCGCCGGTGCAACGACCGCAGCGCTCAGCGTGCCCGCCGGCAGCAACGCCGGCACGCTGACGCTGCAGGCCGCCACCACGGCACCGCACTCGCTGCCGACCAGCGTCACGATCAAGGGCGCTGGCGGCACGGCCAACGCCAGCAAGCCCCTGACGGTGACGGTGCGCGGCCAGGCGGGTGACATCGACACCAGCTTCGGTGGCGGCACGCTGGTGACGCCGGGCGGCATCACCGACGACTACGTGCGCGGCGTGACGGTGCAGGCCGACGGCAAGGCCGTCGTGGCCGGCTTCGGCGTCTTCGGCTCCACCACCGGCACCGACTTCATGGTGGTGCGCCACCTGCGCGACGGCGGCCTGGACCCGAGCTTCGGCAACGGCGGCAAGGTCAGCACCGCGTTCAACAACGGTGGCCGCAGCGATGAGGCCCAGGCCGTGGCCGTGCAGGCCGACGGCAAGATCCTCGTCGCCGGCAGCAGCGACCAGGGCGCCAGCGGCTATGACTTCGCGCTGGCCCGCTACAACGCCGACGGCACGCTGGACACGACCTTCGGCAGCGGCGGCCGCGTGACGACCTCCTTCGGCAACGGCGCCGACAAGGCCTACGCCCTGCTGCTGCAGCCCGACGGCAAGATCGTGCTTGGCGGCGACAGCAGCCAGGGCGCCAACGGCAGCGACTTCGCCCTGGCCCGCTACAACGCCGACGGCAGCCTCGATGCCAGCTTCGGCAACGGTGGCAAGGTGCTGACCGCCATCGGCAGCGACGGCGCGCGCGAAACCATCTACGCGCTGGCGCTGCAGACGGCCGCAGGCGTGTCCCGCATCGTCGCCGCCGGCGGCGAGGGCGACTTCATCGCCGCCGCCTACCGCGCCGACGGCACGCTGGATGCCGGCTTTGGCACCGCCGGCATCGTGCGCAGCCTGTTCGGCAGCATCACCGGCGCCGCTCGCGGCGTCGTCGTCACGGCCGACGGCAAGCTAGTGCTGGCCGGCCACCGCGACCACGATTTCGCCGCCGTGCGCTTGCTGCCCAACGGCAACCTGGACACAAGCTTTGGCACCGGGGGCCGTGCCGTCGTCGCCGTCAGCGCCGACAACTGGGACGAAGCCACCGCCCTCGTGCAGCAGGCCGACGGCCGGCTGCTGCTCGGCGGCTGGATGTACACCGGCAACAGCTCCAGCGCCGACACCGTGCTGCTGCGCCTGAACGCCGACGGCAGCCGCGACACCGGCTTCTCACCCAACGGCATCCGCGTCACCGCGGTGGCCAGCGGCGTGCGCACCGACTCAGGCCGCGCCCTGGCCCTGCAGCCCGACGAACGCGTGCCCACGGTGCGCGTGCTTCAAGCCGGCGAGGCCGGCGGCAACAGCGACCTTGACATCGTGCTGATGCGCCACTGGCTCTGAGCCCCCGACGCGCCGCCGCAAACTTCCTGGAGCCCTCATGTTCTCGTCTCGACGCCTGGCACCCCTGTGTGCCGCCCTGTTCATCCTCGCCGGCTGCGGCGGTGGTTCCGACCCGGCCACGCCTGGAAATCCGGGCACGCCCCCCACCCCGTCCACACCGGCCCCCGGCGCGCAGATGTCGGCGCTGTCCGGCTCGGCGCAACACGCCACCGTCTCCTGGACCGGCGGCAGTGCGGGCACCGCCTGGCGCCTGGAGCGCCGTCGCGAGGACGGCGGCGACTACGCCCTCGTCGCCGAAGTGGACAGTGGCGCGGGCCTCTGGCTGGACAGCGGGCTCGGTGCCGACACCGCCTACACCTATCGCCTCAGTCGCGCCGACGGCAGCGTGCTGGCCACGGCAACCGCCCGCACCGGCAGCGAGGCGGTGCTGACGACCGCGGCCCCGACGGCCGTGGGCGCGGGCATCCCGCTGCCCTACACGCCGGCAACGAGCAGCCTGCGCCTGGCGGACGGCAGCCTGCAGCTCGACCTCCCCGCCGGCAGCCTGAGCCAGGCCGGCACCGCGGCGCTGCAGCCCGTCACCAATCCGTTGGCCGACGGCGTCGGCCCGGGGTTGAGCCTCAGCCTGCCCGAGCGCCCGGCCCGCACGCTGACGCTGTCGATGCGTTACGGCGCCAACGAGGACGTCGACGAGGTGCTGCAGGACCGCATCGCGCTGCGCCAGGGCGACGGCAGCTGGTGGCTGCTGCCGCTGGCCGCCCATGACGAGGGCCAGCGTCTGCTGCAGGTCAGCCTGCCGCCCAGCCTTTGGGTGGAGGAGCAGCCCGCGGTGTCCGCGCAGCTGGCCCGTGCGGCGGCCACCTCGGTACGCGGCGTGAAGGGCCAGTTCGTGCGCGTGAAAGCGCACAAGCTCGTGCCCGCCTCGGCCAGCGTGCGCACCCTCGGCAGCCAGCGCTTCGTGCCTGTCAGCATCTATGTGATGCGCGGCAGCCAGCCCTGTGAGACGCAGACTGGCGAGGAGTTCTGCCTGCCCACGCCGGTGCTGCGCGACGTGCAGGTGCCGGTGCTTAATGCGAAAGCCGGCTTCCAGCGCCAGTGGACGCTGGAAGGCAGCACCACGCCCGCCGCCACCCTGGGCACGCTGGCCCTTGAGCCCCAGGCCGGCATCGTCTACACCGCGCCAGCCCAGGTGCCCGCCACCAATCCGCTCACGCTGCGTTTCCAGAGCGTCAACAACAGCAACGGGCGCCGTCTGGCGCTGAGCGCGAAGATCCGCGTCACCGAAGATGCCTGGGTCGGCAAACTGGAGGCCTTCGTCGGCGATCTCGGGGCGGGCCACAAGTACAACCTCGACACGCGTTGGACCCTTGATGCCGCGCTGAGCACCGCGACCCGCCGCGTCTACCACCCCACCGGCAATGCCGAGCACCTCTACACGGTGGTGGATCCAGTCTGCCAGCACACGGTCACGCCCACGCACATCCCGCTGGCGCAGGCCCAGGCCACCGGCCAGCTCATCGTCGATGAATCCACCAGCCCGGCGCGCTACAAGCTGGACCTGGCCACGCTGTGGAATTCGACGATGACCGTCAGCTGCCCGACCGGCAGCACCAGCGCGCCGACCAAAGCCGGGCATGTGTGGACCGCCGAGGGCGTCGTCACGCAAGGCCGCATCGCGGGCTCCGACAACGGTCTGGGTGAGCGCAGCTGGGCACTGGGGCGCCCGCAGTGAAATCGTTCGTCGCGTTCAGGGTTTACCCAGAATCGTTGCGGTCGGCGTAAACGTCAGCCGGCGAGGTTGATTGATCGTCCTGGGGGCCGCTCCCACACTGCGGCCGCATACCGCCACTGAATGGCGGACCTGGAGACATCAAGTGACCCTCAATCGACGTCAATGGCTCGGCAGCACCGCCGGCACCGCCGCCTCCCTCTGGCTGCCCAGCGCCCAGGCCCAGACCGGCGCGCTGAAGATCTCGCACCAGTTCCCCAGCGGCACGCTCACCGAGGGCGACTTCCGCGACCGCTTGTGCCGCAAGTTCGCCGCCGAGGTGGAGAAGCGCAGCAGCGGCGCATTGAAGGCCTCGGTCTACCCAGGCTCGTCGCTGATGAAGACCAATGCCCAGTTCTCGGCCCTGCGCAAGGGCGCGCTGGACATGAGCCTGGTGCCGCTGTCCTATGCCGGCGGCGAGGTGGCCGAGACCAATGCCGGGCTGATGCCGGCCCTGGTGCCCAGCTACGAGCAGGGCGCGGCGTGGAAGACGGCGGAGGTGGGCAAGCTGTTGTCCAAGGTGCTGGACGACAAGGGCGTGCTCATCGTCAGCTGGGTCTGGCAGGCCGGCGGTGTGGCCAGCCGCGCGCGGCCGCTGGTGACGCCGGACGATGCCAAGGGCCTGAAGGTGCGCGGTGGCAGCCGCGAGATGGACATGATGCTGAAGCAGGCCGGCGCCTCGGTCATCACCTTGCCGTCCAACGAGATCTACGCCGCCATGCAGACCGGCGCCATGGACGCGGCCATGACCTCGTCCACCAGCTTCATCTCCTTCAAGCTCGAGGAGATCGCCAAGCACCTGACCTCGGGCCGCCAGCGCACTTACTGGTTCATGTTCGAGCCGCTGATGATCTCCAAGGAGGTCTTCAACAAGCTGCCCAAGGCCCAGCAGGACATCGTCATGGCCGTCGGCGCCGAGATGGAAGTCTTTGCGCGCGACGCCGCCAAGGCCGATGACCAGGCTGCGGCTGCGATCTACGCCAAGGCCGGCGCCAAGGTCTACGACATGGACGAGCCGACGTTGAAGAAGTGGCAGGCCATCGCACGCGACACCGCGTGGAAGGACTTCGGCGAGAAGAACGAATCCTGCGCCGCCATCCTCAAGGCCGCGCAGAAGCTGCTCTGAGGCCGCCATGAGCCACGGTTTTGAATTGCAGCCGGCGGCGGTGGCCGGCATCGACCCCGACACGCCCGCCCTGCTGCGCCCCATCGCGCGCGGCCTGAACTTCATCAACCACGCCATGGTCGTGCTCGGCATGCTGGCCCTGCTGGTGGCCTCCTGCGTGCTGACCTACAGCGTCGTGTCGCGCTATGTGATGAAGGCTTCGACCGACTGGCAGGACGAGGCAGCCGTGTTCTGCCTGGTCGGCGCCACCTTCCTGTGCGGCGCCTTCGTGCAGTCGCTGCGCGGCCACGTCGGCATCGAGGCCATCGCCGGCCTGCTGCCCCGCGCCGTGAACCGCCTGCGCCTGATGCTCGTGGACCTGATGGGCACCGCCTTCTGCGCCTTCTTCGCCTGGAAGTCGTGGACGCTGTTCCACGAGGCCTGGGTCGACGGCCAGACCACCTCGTCTTCCTGGGCCCCGCCGCTGTCGATTCCCTACGGCCTGATGTCCGTGGGCATGACGCTGCTGAGCCTGCAGCTGCTGGTGCAGCTCACGGCGCGCGTGAACGGCCTCTTCAAATCCAATTCAGGAGTCGCAGCATGAGCATGCTCGTCCTCGGCTCGCTGTTCGGCGTCGTCACGCTGCTGTTCATGTTCTCGGGCGCGCCGATCGCGTTCGCGCTCGGCAGCGTCGCGGTGCTGTTCATGGCCATCTTTATGCCGGCCTCGGCGCTGGACACGGTCACGCAGAACGTCTACGAGGAGATGGCCAGCATCACGCTGCTGTCCATTCCCCTCTTCATCTTGAAAGGCGCGGCCATCGGCAAATCGCGCGCGGGCCAGGACCTGTACGCCGCCATGCACGTGTGGATGGGCCGCATCCCCGGCGGCCTGGGTATTGCCAATGTGTTCGCCTGCGCGCTGTTCGCGGCCATGGCCGGCTCCAGCCCGGCCACCTGCTCGGCCATCGGCAGCGCCGGCATCCCGGAGATGCGCAAGCGCGGCTACTCGCCCGGCTTTGCGGCCGGCATCATCGCTGCCGGCGGCACCCTGGGCATCCTGCTGCCGCCGTCCATCACGATGATCCTGTACGCAGTGGCGGCCGAGCAGTCGCTGGGCCGGCTGTTCCTGGCCGGCATCATGCCGGGCGTGCTGCTGGTGGCGCTGTTCGCCGGCTACGCGGCGCTGCGCTACCGCAAGGAGTACGCGCTGGCCGAGGCCGAATACAAGCGCACCGGTGCCGCCTCGGCGCTGCTGGCCAACGAGACCTTCACCAACCGCCAGAAGTTCGAGATGCTGCCGCGCGTCGTGCCCTTCGTGCTGCTGCTGATCGGCGTCATGGTGGCGCTGTATGGCGGCTTCGCGACGCCGTCGGAAACCGCCGGCCTGGGTGCCCTGCTGGCGCTGGCGCTGATCGCCGTCATCTACGGCGTGTGGCGGCCCAAGGACGTGGCGCCCATCCTCCAGTCGACGCTGAAGGAGTCGACCATGCTGATGCTCATCATCGGCATGTCGCTGCTGTTCTCCTACGTGATGAGCTATCTGCACATCAGCCAGTCGGCGGCGGAGTGGATCGTCGGCATGCAGCTGTCCAAGTGGGTGCTGCTGGCCGCGGTGCTGCTGATGGTCATCCTGCTGGGCTTCTTCCTACCGCCGGTCAGCATCATCCTGATGACGGCACCCATCATCCTGCCGCCGCTGAAGGCCGCCGGCTTCGACCTGATCTGGTTCGGCATCCTGATGACCATCGTCATGGAGACCGGCCTCATCCACCCACCGGTGGGGCTGAACATCTTTGTCATCAAGAACATCGCGCCCGACATCGACCTGCGCGACATCATCTGGGGCGTGCTGCCCTTCGTCGTGCTGATGTTGCTGGCGGTGCTGCTGATCTGCATCTTCCCGGGCATTGCCACTGCTCTGCCGGACGCGGTCATGGGCGTCGCCGCCAAGGCGCATTGAGGAGCCGGCCATGAATGCTCCCTCCTGGAACCTGCGCGACCGCCAGCGCCGCGAGCGGCTCTCGCGGGCGGCCGAACTCACCGGCGTACAGGGCCGGCGCGTGGCGACCGACGCCATCGTGCCGCTGCTGGAGGCCGTGCTGCAGCCCGGCGACCGTGTCTGCCTGGAAGGCAATAACCAGAAGCAGGCCGACTTCCTCGCCCAGTCGCTCACGCAGGTGGACCCGCAGCGCGTGCGCGACCTGCACATGGTGCAGTCGGTGCTGGCCCTGCCCGAGCACCTGGACGTGTTCGAGAGCGGCATCGCCAAGCGGCTCGACTTCAGCTTCTCCGGCCCGCAGGGCGCGCGCCTGGCCAAGCTGGTCAGCAGCGGTGGCATCGAGATCGGCGCCATCCACACCTACCTGGAGCTGTTCGCGCGCTACTTCGTCGACCTGACGCCCAAGGTTGCCCTCGTGGCCGCGCATGCCGCGGACGCGCAAGGCAACCTCTACACCGGCCCCAATACTGAAGACACGCCGGCCATCGTCGAGGCCACGGCCTTCTCGGGTGGCATCGTCATCGCCCAGGTCAACGAGATCGTGGACGTGCTGCCGCGCATCGACATCCCGGCCGACTGGGTGGACTTCGTCGTGCAGGCGCCGCGCCCCAACCTCGTCGAGCCGCTCTTCACCCGCGACCCGGCGCAGATCAGTGAGATCCAGGTGCTGATGGCCATGATGGCCATCAAGGGCATCTATGCCGAGTACGGCGTGCAGCGCCTGAACCACGGCATCGGCTTCGACACCGCGGCCATCGAGCTGCTGCTGCCCACCTATGCCGAGTCGCTGGGGCTGAAGGGCAAGATCTGCAAGCACTGGGCGCTGAACCCGCACCCTGCTCTCATTCCTGCCATCGAGGCCGGCTGGGTGGAGTCCATCCACTCCTTCGGTTCCGAGCTGGGCATGGAGGACTACATCCGCGCCCGCTCCGACGTCTTCTTCACCGGCGCCGACGGCAGCTTGCGCAGCAACCGCGCCTTCTGCCAGGCCGCCGGTCATTACGCCTGCGACCTCTTCATCGGCTCGACGCTGCAGATCGACTTGCAGGGCAACAGCTCCACCGCGACGCTGGGCCGCATCACCGGCTTTGGCGGCGCTCCCAATATGGGCGCCGACGCGCGCGGCCGCCGCCACGCCAGCCCCGCCTGGCTGAAGGCCGGCGCCGAGGCCCGTGCGGGAAGGCAAGGTGCCGCCGGCACGCCTCGCGGCCAGAAGCTGGTGGTGCAGATGGTCGAGACCTTCCGCGAGCACATGCAGCCCGCCTTCGTCGAAAGCCTGGACGCGTGGACGCTGCAGGAACAAGCCGGCATGGCCCTGCCGCCGATCATGATCTACGGCGACGACGTCAGCCACATCCTGACCGAGGAAGGCATCGCCAACCTGCTGCTGTGCCGCAGCGATGAGGAGCGCGAGCAGGCCATCCGCGGCGTGGCCGGCTACACGGCGGTGGGGCTGGCGCGGGATGCGCGCATGGTGGAGAACCTGCGCGATCGTGGCGTCGTCAAGCGACCTGCCGACCTCGGCATCGACCCGCGCGACGCCACACGCAACCTGCTCGCCGCGCGCAGCATGCGCGACCTCGTGCGCGCCTCGGGCGGCCTGTACAGCCCGCCCAAGCGCTTTCGCAACTGGTGAGGATTTGATGACCACCCCTGGCCTCGAAACCCTGGACTACGCCTTCACCGGCACGCGGCCTGCTGGTGCCTTCGCGCCAGTGCTGGTCGGCGTCGTCGGCTCCGGCAACCTCGAAGTGCTGCTGGAGCCTGCGCCCGGCAGCGATTGCCGCGTCCACATCGAAACCTCGGCGCGTGGCTTCGGCACCATCTGGTCGGCAGTCGTCAGCGACTTCCACCAGCGCCACCAGCTCGCAGGCGTGCTGCTGTCCATCCACGACATGGGCGCCACGCCCGCCGTCGTCAGCCTGCGGCTGGACCAGGCCGCGCAGGAGCTGCAGCCGTGATCACCTCCTACGCTGAATGCTCGGCGCGCGAGCGCCTGGCCGGGGTTGTTGATACTGGCAGCTTCCACGAGTGGCTGCCGCCCGCGATGCGGCTGACCAGCCCCCACCTGGCGCAGCTTGGCGTGCCCTCCTCTTTCGACGACGGCGTGGCCATTGGCCGCGCAACGCTGGCTGGTCAGGAGATCTTCGTCGCCGCGCAGGAAGGCCAGTTCATGGGCGGCGGCGTCGGCGAAGTGCATGGCGCCAAGCTCGTCGGCCTGCTGAAGCGCGCGCTGCGCGACCAGCCACGGGCCGTGCTGCTGCTCGCCGAGTCGGGTGGCGTGCGCCTGCACGAAGCCAACGCCGGGCTCATCGCTGTCTCCGAGGTGATGCGCGCGCTGCTTGATGTGCGCGCGGCAGGCATCCCGGTCATCGTGCTGATCGGCGGCGCCAATGGCTGCTTCGGCGGCATGGGCATCGTCGCGCGCTGCGCCGACCACATCGTCATGAGCGACCTGGGCCGCTTGGCCATGTCCGGCCCCGAGGTCATCGAGGCCTCGCATGGCGTCGAGGAGTTCGACTCACGCGACCGCGCGCTGGTGTGGCGCACCACGGGCGGCAAGCACCGCTGGCTGACTAGCGACTGCGACGTGCTGGTGGAAGACGACGTGGCCGAGTTCCGCGCGGCAGCCATTGCGGCGCTGGATTCGGGGCGGCCGGTCACGCTGGAACTGCTGGAAGCCGAGCACGCGCGGCTGAGTGCGCGGCTCACTTTCGACGGCTCCGAAGCCATTGCGTTGTGGGCTTCGCTCGGCGTGCAGAGCGCCTCCCACGTGCCCGACCTCGACGTGGCCGGTGTGCTGGCCCTGGGAGCCCGCTGATGGACTGGCAGACGCTTGCAACCCAACTCTTCGGCGCCGATCACGGCATCACGCGCGACGGTGATTTCCTGCGCGGCGAGGTCGAGTTCGACGGCGAGCCCATCGCCGTCATCGGCACCACCAACCACGCACCCATCGGCGTGCAGCTCGCGCTGACCCAGGCCCGCGCAGTGCTGGACACGATGGCCCAGCACCCCGGCCGCGCCATCCTGCTGCTGATCGACACCCAAGGCCAGCAGCTGCGCCGCCGCGACGAGCTGCTGGGCATCAACCGCGCGATGGCCCATCTGGGCATGACGATCGACCTCGCCCGCCGGCGCGGCCACCGCGTGCTGGGCCTCGTCTACGACCAAGCCTTGTCCGGCGGCTTCATCACCTCGGGCCTCATCGCCGACGCCTGCGACGCACTGCCCGAGGCCGAGATCCGCGTCATGCGCCTGCCGGCCATGGCGCGCGTGACCAAGCTGCCCGAGGCGCTGCTGGCGCAACTGTCCGAATCCAATCCGGTGTTCGCGCCCGGCGTGGACAACTACGTCGCCATGGGCGGCGTGCGGCGGCTCTGGCAAGGCGACTTGACCCAGGCGCTGCGCGAGGCCCTGGCGGATGCGCCGACCGATGACCGGCGTGCTGAAGATGGCGCCGCGCGCGGCGGGCGGCAGATGGCCGCAGCGGTCGCGCAGCGGGTGCTCGACGCCGCCTGAACCATGGCCGCGCTACATCGCCACCAGATCGCCTGGCTGTCGGCCGTGGGCTGGCAGGGCCTGCTCGGCGGCAGTTGGGACGCCGAAGCCCTCGACTGCCTGGGTCACTGGGCTGCGCGAGGCCTGCCCCTCGTCGTCACGCGCCAACGCGACGACGACGGCATTGCGTTGGGCCTGTGCGCGCCGCGCCGCTGGGGCCATCGACGCATTGCGCTGCGCGTCGAGCGCACCGAGGTGCTGTACTTCGACGAGTTCCCGCGCCTGGACCAGGTCCTCACCCAACTGCCTCAGAGCACCCGCGCACCCGCCCGCCAGCTGGCCCTGGCCCTGCAGGCCTGCGGCGCAACGGCCCGCGTCTACGGCAGCCATGGCTGGCAACACATCACCGGACTGCAGCACGTGCGCGAGGGCTCGGATCTCGACGTGTGGGTAGGAGTCGGCAGCAAGGAACAGGCCGATGCCGCGGCCGCCGCATTGAACGCCTTCGCCTCGCCCTCCCGGCGGATCGATGGCGAACTCGTCTTCGACGGCAACGCCGCCGTTGCCTGGCGTGAGTGGCTCGCCTGGCGCAGCGGTGGCCCGCAGGCTCTGTTGGTGAAACGGCTCAACGGCGCTTCGATGGAGGCGCTGGCATGAGGCCACATCGCGCGCTGGCGCCCAGCGCCCCCACGCCCCAGCAGATCGGCCGCGCCGCCACGCTCGCGCTCTATGACGAGCTCGCGCTGTCACCCAAGCCCGGCCTCGTCACGCTGACCGACCGCGGCAGCCATGCCGACATGGACGCCCACAGCTTCATGCGCAGCCTGTTCGCGCTGCGCAGCTACTTTGTTCGCATCGCCGAACTGGGGGCCGCTGGCGCGCCCTTCGAGGCGCTGGAGCGCTGCGGCATCGCGGCCGAAGCCCGCATGCTGGCCGCCACGGGCGGCATCAACACGCACCGCGGCGCGATCTTCATGCTGGGCTTGCTGTGCGCTGCAGCGGGCGCGCTGGGCCAACAACCCACTCCTGCCCTGATCAGGCAGACGCTGCTGACGCGCTGGGGCGAGACGCTGGCCGCTCGCGCGCAGCGCCCTCCCACGCTGCCCGGCGGGCTGGCTGCGCAGCGCTTTCAACTGCGCAGCGCTTCGACCGAAGCCGCTCTGGGCTTTCCGACGCTGTTCGAGACGGCCGAGCCAGCCTTGCGTTCGGCCCGGGCGCGCGGCCTTTCGGCGGCCGCGGCCCGGCTCGACACCTTGTTCGCCGTCATGGCCGTGCTGGACGACAGCAACCTCGCCCACCGCGGCGGCCTCGAGGGGTTGCGCTTCGCGCAGGCCACCGCGCGAGACTTCCTCGCCACGGGTGGTGCATCCCAGGGCCTCGAAACGGTCCAAACGATCAGCGCCGAGTTCGTGCGCCAGCGCCTGTCCCCCGGTGGCGCGGCCGACACACTCGCCGCCGCCTGCTGGCTGGAACGCCTGAGCTGAATGGGCCTGGCGCTGCTCTTCCCCGGGCAGGGCGCACAGCACCCGCAGATGCTGCCCTGGCTGGACGCACAGCCCGCTGCCAGGCCGGCGCTGGATGCCCTGGCCCGGCACCTGGGGCCGGGCTGGCGTGATCGCCTGGGTGACTCGGCCTGGCTGCATGCCAATCCAGTGGCCCAGCCGCTGCTGACGGGTGTTGGCATCGCGGCTTGGCAGGCGCTGGCGGCGCGCTTGCCGCCACCCGTGGTGGTGGCGGGCTACAGCGTCGGCGAGCTGGCCGCATTCGCGGCGGCGGGTGTGTTTGACGCCTCAACCGCCCTCGATCTCGCGGCTGTTCGCGCGCAGGCCATGAGTGACAGCGTGGCCGGCCAGGACACGGGGCTGCTTGCTGTTCAGGGCCTGAACGCGCTGCGCCTGGCCCAAGCCTCCGCAGCCTCGTTGGCGATTGCGATCCGCATCAGCGCGGAGCGCGTCATCGTCGGCGGCGTTGCGGCCGAACTCGACGCCAACGCAGCCCGCTGGTCCGCCGCTGGCCTGCGCTGCACGCGCCTGCCCATTGGCATCGCCTCGCACACGCCGGCCATGGCGGCTGCGGCGACGGTATTCGCACGGCACCTGGCGACGGTCAGTCTCCAGGCGCCACGCACCGCCGTGGTCTGCAACTTCACCGGTGCTGCCAGCAGAGTCCCCGCCGCGCTGGCGGCCGCACTTGCCGGCCAGATTGCCAGCACTGTGCGATGGGACGACTGCATGGACAGCATTGCCGAACGCGGCGTTCGCTGCGTGCTGGAAATCGGCCCCGGTGCCGCATTGGCCTCCATGTGGCGCGAGCGGCACCCCGACATCCCGGCGCGGTCGATCGACGAGTTCCAGGCGCCGGACGGCGTGCTGGGCTGGCTGGGCCGGCAACTCAGCTGAGCTGTAGGTGTTTTCTCTGGTATGACCACATTGGGTATAAATGAGAAACTGGTAATACCGCAATGAGCTCTGGCTCAGACGTCACCAGGCAACTCAAATCCCACGGGCGTCTCGCCCGGTCCGCTAACAACACGCAGGAGACCATCGTGCATCGATTCAAGTACGTCATCAGCGCAGCACTGCTCGCTGTTTCGCAAGTGGCCGCCGCGGATACCGCCGAAGCGAGCATCAGCAACATCAACTTCAGCACTTCCCAGGGATGGGCCCAGGTGTTCAAGGGAGTCACTTGGCTGCCGCTGCCATCGGGCGCATCGGTTGCGCTGGCGGATCCAAGTTTCAGCGACACCGCCAGCGGCTGGCAGGGAGATGTGATCGGTGCATCGGTTGCCTCTGCTGGCTCCATCGCGGAAGCCAAGTTGACTGCGACAACCGCCACCGACAACTCCCGCAGCTTGAACGGCGTGTCCGCTTCGGCGAAGGTCAACGTCACCGGAGGACAGTCCGGTTGGGCCAACGCGAAGGTTTTTGATGGTTTGTTCCAGGCCAGCGAAAATGCAACCGTCACCGTGACCGTCGSCTTGAGCAGCCTGCAGGTCAGTGGCCCTCACGGGCAGGCGAATGTCTACATCGACTTTTGCAGTTGGGCGGAAACCTGCGCTCCCGGCAACTACACGGAAGCCTTCATCGACTCGTCCTTCCCGAACTACACCGGCCCGACGCTTTTGAGCGCCACCTGGACGAATCCGGGAGAGGCGGGCTTTTTCAGAATGGCCATCGGTTTGGCGGTGTCTGCCGACTCCGTGACCGCCGTTCCGGAACCGGCGACCATGGCCCTCTGGCTGGCCGGCCTGGCAGGTGTAGGCGCACGTCTTCGCCGCCGCAAAGATTAGTTGGCTCGTCTCCGAGTCGGCCAGGCACACGTTGACCTGGTTTGGTCGCGCGATCTCCAACGGGATCGCGCGACGCATTTTTTCCTTTGACAAATCAAGCGCCTGGCTCGGACAGCCGCAGCAGCGCTTGCCTTGAATCAGCAGTTCGATCGACGGGAAACCAAGTTATGTCACGCGCGCCGCGCATTCTTCATTGGCTCAGCCTCATGCTCTTCGCGGCGCTCGCGCTCGCGGCTACTGCTGTCCAGGCCGCCGGCCGCGAACGCCTGTCACTCGACAGCGGCTGGCTTTTCCATCGCGGCGACGTCTCAATGCCCGTGGTCAAGGGTCACGGCATGAGCTATCACAACGGCAAGGCCAACGGCGCCTGGGGTGCGGCTGCCGCAGACTTCGATGATTCCGGCTGGCGGCGCCTGGACCTGCCGCATGACTGGGCCGTCGAGAACCCGTTCGACCGCAACGAGAACGCGTCTCAGGGCTATCGCCAGCGCGGCATCGGCTGGTACCGGCGCTATCTGCCGCTGCCCGAATCCGACCGCGGCCGCCACATCGAGCTGCAGTTCGACGCGGTCGCCACGCACAGCACGGTCTGGGTCAACGGCATCGTCGTCGACCGCAACTGGTCGGGCTACAACGGCCGCAGCATCGACATCACGCCCTATGTCCGTTACGGCGCCGACGCCAACACCATCGCCGTGCGCGTGGACGCCGACGCACAGGAAGGCTGGTGGTACGAAGGCGCCGGCATCTACCGCCACACCTGGCTGGTCAAGCGCGACGCGCTGCACATCGCCACCGACGGCCTGCATGCCAACCCGGTCCAGCGCAACGGTCGCTGGAGCCTTCCGGTCGAAGTGACGTTGCAAAGCAGCGCCAAGGCCGAGCGCAGCGGCACCATCGACGTGGTCGTGATCGATCCGTCGGGCCGCGAAGTGGCCAAGGGCAGCGCCCGAGCGCGGGTTGCCGCGCTCGAATCGGCCGTCGCCCACATCAAGCTCGACGTGCGCGAGCCCAAGCTGTGGTCGCTTGCGCAGCCCCACGTCTACCGTGTGCGCGCGACGCTGCGCGACGGCGCGAACGAACTCGACCGCACCGAAACGCAGACCGGCTTCCGGTCCATCCGCTTCGACGCGGACCGCGGCTTCTTCCTCAACGACCAATCGGTCAAGCTGCAGGGCGTCTGCGTCCACCAGGATCACGCCGGCGTCGGTGTCGCCGTGCCCGAAGCCATCTGGGAGTTCCGGCTGCGTCGCCTCAAGGAGATGGGTACCAACGCGATCCGCTTCTCGCACAACGCGCCGGCGGCCGAGGTGCTGGATATCGCCGACCGCCTGGGCCTGCTCGTCATGGACGAGAACCGCCACTTCAACCCCTCGCCCGACTACCTGAAGCAGCTGACGTGGATGGTGCGGCGCGACCGCAATCATCCGAGCGTGATCCTGTGGTCCATCTTCAACGAGGAGCCTCTGCAGAGCACCGAGCCCGGCTATGAGATGGCGCGCCGCATGGTTTCCGAGATCAAGAAGCTTGACCCGACGCGGCCAGTGACGGGCGCCATGCACGGCGGCCTGTTCACCGACCTGAACGCCGCGGATGCGCTCGACGTCGTCGGCGTGAACTACCAGATCAGCGCCTACGACCCTTATCACAAGAAGCACCCGAAGCGCCCGATGACGAGCACCGAGGACACCGCGGCCTACATGACGCGTGGCGAGTTCGCCAGCGACCGCGCCGGCCAGGTGTTCGGCAGCTACGACGACGAGCCCTCGTCCTGGGGCAACACTCACCGCCAGGCCTGGCGCGCCATCGGCGAGCGGCCCTTCATCGCCGGCAGCTTCATCTGGACGGGCATCGACTACCGCGGCGAACCCACGCCGTATGAGTGGCCCAGCGTCGGCTCCTTCTTCGGCGCGATGGACCTGGCCGGGTTCGCCAAGACGGCGTTCTGGATCCACCAGGCCCAGTGGGTCAAGGATCGCCCGGTCGTCAAGTTGGTGCCCCACTGGAACTGGACCGGGCGCGAAGGCCAGGCCGTGCACGTGATGGTCGCCAGCAACGCGCCGCGCGTGCGCCTGCTGCTCAACGGCACGGCCGTCGGCGAGCAGGATGTCGACCCCTATGAAATGGCGCACTTCAAGGTGGCCTATGCGCCGGGACGCATCGAGGCCGTGGCCCTGCAAGACGGCAAGGAGATCGCACGCGATGCGGTTGAGACCAGCGGAGCGCCCACCCGCCTCGTGCTGACGCCGGACCGCAAGGCGCTGATCGGCGACGGGCTGGATGCCATGCCGGTGACGGTCAGCGTCGTCGACGCCCAAGGGCGACCAGTGCCGACGGCGAACGCCCACGTGCGCTTCGAGATCGATGGCCAGGCCAGCATCATTGGCGTCGGCAACGGCGACCCGAACTCCCACGAGCCCGACAAGGCCAGCGAGCGCAGCTTGTTCAACGGCCTGGCGCAACTCATCGTGCAGGGCCGGCGCGACAGCCGCGGTGAGCTGAAGTTGCGTGCCTTCGCCGAGGGCCTGCAGGCCGCCGAAGTCGTGCTGGCACTGCAGCCCGCCGCAGCGCCGCCGAGCGTGCCGACCGCCGAGCCGACGACGCCGCTGCTGGGCTGGCGCGTCTCGCCGGCCTACGCCACCCGGCCCGACCCCAACGTCGTGCTGGCCGAGACCGACATGAACTCCTGGGGTTGGGACGAGCCGCCGATGCGCCATGACGCTGGGGCGAAATCCTTCCGTCTGTACCGCAGCAGCGTGTCGGTGCGTGCGGATCGCAACGACGGCCGCGCACAACTCGTCTTCGGCAGCATCGCTGGCAAGGCCGAGGTCTGGGTGGACGGCGTCAAGCTGGGCGAGAAGAACACCGTCGAGCCCGCACAATTTGCCGTGACCCTGCCCCAGGGCGGGCCGCGCCGCCAGGTGACCGTGCTGGTCGAAGCAGCGCCGGGCCAGCCCTCGGGCCTGTGGGGTCGCGTGGTGCTCGAGCCAGGGGTACGCTGAGCCGGCGCCGCCCGCTCACCCTCGGGCATTTCCGATGGCCGCGTTCGAGACGGGCGTGGCGTCGCCGACAACATCGAACGGGAATTCCTGCCTTGAACGTGAACCTTCGCGCGCCGCTGGCGCTCTGCCTGGCCTGCGTCCTGAGTCTTGCCGGCTGTAGCACGTCGTCGCTTAGCCCCATCGCGCAGCCGCAACAGTCCGCTGAGATCGACACCCAGGCCATACAGCTGAACCAGGTGGGCTATCTGCCCGAGAGCGCGAAATGGGCAGTGCTGCGCGATGTGCCCGCCAGCAGCTTTGCGCTGGTCGACGCGGTGACTGGACAAGAAGTCTGGCGCGGCCCGCTGCGCAGCGGGCAACGCTGGGAGCCGGCGCAGGAGGTGCTGCACCTGGCCGACTTCTCTGCCTGGCGTCAGCCCGGCCGATACCGGCTGAAGGTTGCAGGGCTTGCGCCTTCTGCTCCTTTCGTCATCGCGGCAGACGCCTATGTGGCGCTGAATGCCGCCGCGCTCAAGTTTTTCTACTACAACCGAGCCAGCATCGCGCTCGACCCCGTCCATGCGGGTGTCTGGGCGAGGCCCGCAGGTCATCCGGACGACCGCGTGCTCGTGCATGCGTCAGCCGCTGGCCCTGGCCGGCCTGAGGGCTCCGTCTTCTCAGCGCCAAAGGGTTGGTATGACGCCGGCGACTACAACAAGTACATCGTCAACTCCGGCATCACCGTCTACACGCTGCTGGCGGCCTATGAACATTTCCCGGCCTTCTTCGATGCGCAGCGCCTGAACATCCCCGAGAGCGGCAACGGCCTGCCGGACGTTCTCGATGAAGCACTGTGGAACCTGGAGTGGATGCTGTCCATGCAGGACCCGGTCGATGGCGGCGTCTATCACAAGCTCACCGACAAAGGCTTTGACGGCATCGTGATGCCCCATGAGGCCCGGCACGACCGCTATGTCGTGATGAAGACGACGGCAGCCACACTCGACTTCGCCGCCGTCATGGCACAGGCCAGCCGCGTATTCGCGGCGTTCGAGGCGCAGCGCCCGGGGTTGTCGGCACGCATGATGGCCGCCTCCAAGCGTGCCTGGGACTGGGCCAAAGCGCATCCCGACGTCATCTACCGCCAGCCGGCCGACATCCACACCGGCGGTTATGACGACAACCAGCTGGCTGACGAACTTGCCTGGGCCGCCGCAGAGCTCTACATCAGCACACGCGAGGACGGCTACTGGCACGCGTTCAAGCAAGCCGTGCCGCGCATCGAGATTCCGGGCTGGAGCAGCGTCGGGGCGCTGGCATGGGTAAGCCTCGCCCAGCATCGCGACCGATTGACCCCGGTAGCGGACCGCAGGCTCATCGAGGGCCAGATCAGGTCCTTGGCCACCGCGCTCGCCGAGCGTTGGGATCGATCGCCCTATCGCCTGGCCATGCAGACCGAGGACTTCATCTGGGGCAGCAATGCCGTGGCCCTGAACCAGGCCTTGATGCTCATTCAGGGATACCGCCTCGACAGTGACCGCCGCATGCTCGATGCCGCACAGTCGGCACTTGACTTTGTCCTCGGGCGGCACCCCAGCGGATATGCCATGGTGACCGGCTTCGGAACGCGCTCGCCGCTGCATCCGCACCACCGTCCGTCTGGCGCGATGCCACGACAGCCGCCGGTACCCGGCATGATCGTCGGCGGCCCGAACCCCGGCTCGGGCGACGATTGCCCCGGCGCCTATCCTTCCAAGGTGCCGGCCAAGGCCTACCTCGACGCCTTGTGCAGCTACACSACCAACGAGRTCGCGATCAACTGGAACGCRCCGCTGGTSTACGTATCAGCGGCCGTTCAAACGCTGACTCCCAAGCCATGAGTCACAAGCCGCGCATCGCACGACAAACCCGGCTCAAGGCCGGGGCTGACGATTCGGATTGGTGAGCGGTGCAGGGTTCGAGCCTGCGACCCCTGCCGTGTGAAGGATGGGGTTTTGGATCTCATCACGAGTTCACCGAAGCCCTGCTCATTGCCTCGTCGCCGAAGCTCCCGCCGGCTTCAACGCCTGAACTCGTCGGCGGCAATGCCGAACTTGCGCAGCTTGTCGTACAGCGTCTGCCTGGCGATGCCGAGGGCCGCGGCGGTGGCCGGCTGGTCGCCCTTGTGCCGCCGCAGTTCCTCGAGGATCACGGTACGTTCGAAATGCTCGACCTGCTGCGGCAGTCCGTGCGCCAGCAGGCCGCCCTGCTCATCGACGCCACGGGCCTGGGTCAGTCGGGTGCCCAGCAGGCCCAGCACGAAGCGGTCGGCCACGTTGCGCAGCTCGCGCACGTTGCCGGGCCAGGCGTAGGCCATCAGGTCCGCCAGTTGATCGCTGCTCAGCAGGGGTGCCGCGCGCCCGTAGCGGCTGGCCGCCAGCAGGGTGAAATGCTCAAACAGCAGAGGGATGTCTTCACGCCGTTCGCGCAAGGGCGGCAGTTCGATGAAGGCGACGCCGATCCGGTAGTACAGGTCGGCCCTGAACTTCTGCTGCTCACTCAGGCGGACGAGGTCATCCTTGCTTGCGGCGACCACGCGGCAGTCGAAGGGGATGGCCTTGTTGGAGCCGATGCGCTCGATGCTGCGCTCCTGCAGCGCCCGCAGCAGCTTGATCTGCACGGCCATCGGCATGCTTTCAATCTCGTCGAGGAAGAGCGTGCCGCCGTGCGCATACTCGAACTTGCCCACCCGCACGCGGTTCGCGCTGGTGAAGGCGCCAGCCTCATGGCCGAACAGCTCACTCTCGGCCAGCGCCTCGGGCAGGCCGCCGCAGTTCAAGGGCACGAAATGATGGCGCCGGCGCTCGCTGTGGTCGTGCAGGCAGCGCGCGACGAGTTCCTTGCCGGTGCCGGTTTCGCCGTAGATCAGCACGTCAGCGGATGTTTCCGCCAAAGCCATGACCGTGCGGCGGACCTGCTGCATCTGGGTCGAACGGCCAATCAGCACCGACTGGATGCCATGCCAGTTTTCCAGCGCATCGTGCAGCGCCCGCACCTGCAGGCTCAGCTGGCGCTGCTCCACCGCATGGCGAACGATGGCGATCAGCCGCTCGGAGTTGAAAGGCTTTTCGATGAAGTCGTAGGCGCCTTCGCGCATGGCCTTCACCGCCATCGCGATATGGCCATGGCCGGTCACGAGGATCACCGGCAGCTCGGGGTCGATGCGGCGGATATCTGGCAGCCAGTCGGTGCCGCTCAAGCCGGGCAGGCGCACGTCGCAGACCACGATGACCGGCGCGTCAAAGCTGACCTGGCTGCGCGCTCGCTCTGCGCTGGCGAAGACCTCGACGTCGAAGCCGGCCAGGTTGAGCGCCTGGGCGGTGCTCATGCGGACGTCGTCGTCGTCCTCGACGAGCAAGACTCGAATCGCTGGGGCGGCGGTGGCTGTGTTCATTCCTGTGGCTGGGCGGTAGGCATGTCGAGTGTGAAACACGCGCCGCCATCGGCGCGGTTGTGGGCCTGGAGCGTGCCGCCGACGGACCGCGCCAACTCGGCCGAAATGACCAGGCCCAACCCCAGGCCGGCGCCGGCGGGCTTGCTGGTCACGAAGGGCTCGAACAGGCGCGGCAGGATGTCGGCACGGATGCCTGGGCCGGTGTCGGCGACGGTGAGGATCACGCGTTCCTCCTGCAGCCGGGCGTGCACCCGCAGCAGGCGCCGGGGCGCGCCCCGCATTGCATCGATGGCATTGCGCATCAGGTTGCTGAGCAGGCTGCCCATCGCGGCCTCGTCGGCCAGCACTTCCAGCCCGGGCGGCTGCACATCGGCCTCGAAGTGGATGTTCAGCGCCTGCAACTCGGCGCCAAGACCGGCCTGCGCATCGGCAATGCAGCGCGCCAGCGGCAGCATGGTGCGCGGCAGGTCACTCTTGTAGGCGAACGTCTTCAGCTGCGTGGTCAGGCGTGCCAGCCGGTCCACCATGCCGGTGATGCGTTGCAGATTGCCGCGCACGTCGTCCGGGCGGCCCTGGTCCAGCAACACGCAGGCGCTGTCCGACAGCGTGCGCAGCGCCGTCAGCGGCTGGTTCAGCTCATGCGCCATGCCGGCCGACATCTGGCCCAGCGCCACCATCTTGCCGGCGTGGACCAGCTCGCTCTGCGCGGCCCGCAGCTGTGCCGTGCGCGCCACCACGGTCGACTCCAGGCTGTCATGCGCCGCTTGCAGCGCGGCCTGGCTGGCCAGCTTGTGGCGCACGGCGCGGCGGCGCTGCCACAGCGTCACGGCCACCAGCAGGAGCACGGCCATCGCCAGGCTGGCGGTGATGGCGGCGTAGCGCGCGGCGGCATGCAGCGGCGCCAGATCATCAAGCGCCACCAGGCGCCAATGGCTGCGCTGAAGTGGGCGCGTCGACGCCAGATGCGCCACGCCGTCGAGCGCCACGAGCTGCGTGTCCTTCGAGGGCGCCTGCAGCGGCACCCAGTCCAAGGGCTGCATCGCAGCGGAGCCGTAAGGCCGCGAGCGCTGCACCTCGGCAAGCTGGCCGGCATCCAGCGGCGCCAGCGGGCGGTAGCGGAGGTCGTCTCGGGTAGACAGGATCACGACGCCGCGCTCGTCCACCAGCACCACTTCGCCAGGCAACTTGCGCCAGGCCTTCACCGCCTCCTCGATATTGACCTTGACGGCCACCACGCCCTGCACCTCCGTACCGCTGCGCAGCGCGTACGACATGTAGTAGCCGGGCTTGCCGCTGGTGATGCCAACGCCGTAGAAGCGGCCCCGGCCGTGCTGGATCGCCTCGCCGACATAGGGCCGGAACGACAGGTCCTGTCCGATGGTGGTGCCCGGCTGATCCCAGTCCGAGGCCGCCAGCGAGACGCCGCTCGCATCAAGCACGTAGAGCATCTCCGCGCCCGTCGTCGCCATGACGCCGTTCAGGTAGCGATTTGCGGCTTCCCGGTGCGCCGCCTTTGACGGGCTCTCCAGCAGCGCCGGCACCACCGGGTTGGTCTCAAGCAGGGCGGGCAGATAGTCGAAGCGCGCCAGGTCGGCTTCGAGCCCGGTGGCGAACATGTCCAGCCGATGCGCTGTCGCCTCGCTCAGCCGCGACAGGCCGGTCCGCAGCGCCATCTCGTGGCCTGCATAGGCAGCAGCCGCGACCAGCAAAAGTGCGGCGCCCCAGCGCGTCAGGCCGCGCCAGCGGCGCCTGGCGGCGGTGTCGGAGCGCAGGACCGGATCGCGTGGAGTCATCTGCCGTGTATCGCACAAGGCCGGGTTCCACGCATCAGCAGCAGCACGATGCTGGCTCATGCGTAGTTCAATTCACCCGCCTTGCCACGGAACACGCGGTAGGAGAACACGGTGTAGCCAATGATGGCCGGCACCGAGATGCACACGCCAACCAGGATCACCTTCAGCGCCTCGGGGCTGCTGGCCGCCTGCCAGAGCGTCAGCTGATCCAGCACGACATAGGGATAGATGCTGTAGGCCAGGCCCAGGAAGCCAAGCACGAACACCAGCACCAGCAGCGCGAACGGCAGCCAGCACAGCGGCCCGCGCACCTGGGGCGCCTTCAGCAATGCCAGCACCGCCAGCAGGCTGACGCCGGTCATCATCGGGATGGCCAGCAGCGCAATGATCTCGGGCAGCGCGAACCAGCGCTCGCGAACCGTGGCGCTGACCCAGGGCGTGGCCATCGAGATCAGCACCAGCCCGCCGACCATGGGCGCCCAGGCGATACGGGCCCAGGCCACAGCGCGCACCTGCAGTTCCCCCTCGGTCTTCATGATCAGCCAGGCCGCGCCCATCAACACATAGGCCATGGGCAACGCGATAGCGATGGCCCCGGCGAACAGCGGGTAGTTCCAGCCCTCGCCAAACCCGCTGACATAGCGGCCCAGCATCCAGCCCTGGGMCACCGAAGCCAGCGTCGAGCCGGCGAAGAACARGCGGTCCCAGGTGCGCTTGTGCGTGTCCTTGGCCTTGACGCGAAAGTCGAAGGCGACGCCGCGCAGGGTCAGGCCTACCAGCATCAGCGTCACCGGCAGGTAGAGCTCGCCCAGCACCAGGCCATGGGCCTTGGGGAAGGCGATAAGCAAGATGCCCACGCCGAGCACCAGCCAGGTTTCGTTCGCGTCCCAGAAGGGGCCGATGGACGCCACCATGACGTCCTTCTCGGCGTCGGTGGCGCGGTGCATCAACATGCCCACGCCGAGGTCGTAGCCGTCGCTGACGACATAGATCAGCATGGACACGCCCATCAGCACCATGAAGATGATGGGCAGGGCGGCGTCGAAGCTCATCCAGTTCATGCCGCGCCTCCTTGCACAACCGGGGAGGTGATGGCGCCGGCCGGCGTCACCGCTTGCTCGGCCGCGTCCATCGCCAGCACTTCCTCGGGCTTCTCTGCCATGTACTTCAGCACCGTGACGTAGGCAAGGATCAGCGCCAGGTAGAGCGCGACGTAGAGCACCAGCGTCGCCCCGACCATGGCCGACGGCACCTTGGACACCACGTCGGCGGTGCGCACCAGGCCGTAGACGATGAAGGGCTGGCGGCCGATCTCGGTGACATACCAGCCGGCCAGCGTCGCGACCCAGCCGGAGAAGGTCATGCCGGCAAACAGCCACAGCAGGGCGCGCGGCAGCGCCCTCGCCTGCCAGCCAACCCGCCGGCCCAGCCACCAACCCAGCCAGCTGGTCGCGAGCATCAGAAGGCCGATGCCGACCATGACTCGGAAGGCGAAGAACAGCGGCAGCGGCGGCGGGTGCGCATCGCCAAAGCTGTTCAGGCCCTTGATCTCGCCGTCCAGGTCATGGGTGAGGATGAAGCTGGCCACCCGCGGCAGGCCGACCTCGAAATGGTTGCTGCGCGTGGCCGCGTCGGGAATGGCGAACAGCAGCAGCGGCACGCCGCGCTCGGTCTCCCAGACACCTTCCAKCGCRGCGATCTTSGCCGGCTGGTGATSSAGSGTGTTCAGGCCRTGCWKGTCGCCGACGAAGATCTGCACTGGCACCAGCAGCGCGGCCAGCGTGATGCCCACGCGCAGCACCCGCGGCGCCGAGCGCTGCGCCACGCCGCGCAGCAGCTGCCAGGCCGACAGGCCGGTCAGCAGGAAGGCGCAGGTCAGCGCCGAGGCCAGCACCATGTGGCTGAAGCGATAGGGGAAGGAGGGGTTGAAGACGACCTCCAGCCAGCTCTTGACGTGATAGGCGCCATCGCGAATCTCGTAGCCGGTTGGCGTCTGCATCCATGAGTTCAGCGCCAGGATCCAGAAGGCCGACAAGGTGGTGCCGAAGGCAACGAAAAAGGTCGACATCAGATGCACCTTCTCGCTGACCTTACCGTGGCCAAACAGCATGATGCCGAGGAAGCCGGCCTCCAGAAAGAACGCCGTCAGCACCTCGTAGCCCAGCAGCGGGCCGGCGATGTTGCCGACCCGCTCCATGAAGCCGGGCCAGTTGGTGCCGAACTGGAAGCTCATCGTGATGCCGCTGACCACGCCCAGCGCAAAGGTCAGCGCAAACACCTTGGTCCAGAAGCGGTAGGCGTCCAGCCAACCGCGGGCCAGCGCGGCATCTCGGCCGTGCCGCGTCTTCAGCCAGCGCCAGCGGAAGAACAGCAGCAACCAGCCCATGCCGATGCTGATTGTGGGGAACAGGATATGGAAGCTGATGTTGGCCGCGAACTGCATGCGGGCCAGCGTCAGTGCATCCATCGTTGCTCCCCTTTATCAGCGGGTCAGGACTTGCGCGACCGGGTCGGCGCCGGGGCCGGGGCCGAGCCGCCCTGTTGCAGCGCATCGGACATGCCGATCAACACCCCGCTGACCAGCGTCGTGTAGCTGTCCAGCATCGCCTGCGACGCTTTCAGGCCCAACGCCCGGCCATCGCGCAGGCCTTGCTGCGCCTGGTCCATCAGCTGCTCAAGCGTCGCGCTGGCCTGCGTGCCCGTACCGGTGGCCTTGCCCTGCATGCCCTTGAGCACATTCGCCCACGGCCCTTCGGGAATGGCGGCAGCGCCCGCGCCTGCCGAGGCCTTGCGCACGGCTGAGAACAGCGCGTCCTCCATCTTGTCGATGTCCGCCAGGGCCTTCTTGACCTGGGTTTCGCCGAGGCTGACGCCCTGGTCGACCATCTGCTGCAAGGCCTTGCGATTGGCCTGTACGGCCTGCTCCAGCGCGGCGTCCATGCCGGAAAAGGCCTTGCCGAGCAGGCCCTCGACGGCAGACGCGTCGAGCGGACTGTTGGCCGCACCGGTGGACGCCGCCTTGGCCACCGTGTTGAGCACCTGCTTGATGTTGGCCAGGCTCAGCTCGCGGCCCTGCAAGGCCTTCAAGGTGCCTTCGTAGACAGCCTTGCGCAAGGCATCGCCCTGCTTGGCCGTCGCTTGCGAGAACTGGTTGATCAGCGCGTCCTGATCGATGCCGTGTTTGATCATGGTGTCGCCCTCATTGCATGTGTTGACCGCCATTGATGGCGATATTGGCCCCGGTGACGAAGGCCGCCTCCTCGGAGGCCAGGTAGATGATCAGGCCGGCCACCTCCTCGGGCTTACCCAGGCGCCCGACCGGGATGTGCGGCAGGATCTTGCTGTCCAACACCTCCTTCGGAATCGCCGTGACCATCTTGGTGCCGATGTAGCCGGGCGAGATGGTGTTGACGGTGACGCCCTTCTTGGCCACCTCCAGCGCCAGCGCCTTGGTGAAGCCGTGCACGCCGGCCTTGGCGGCCGAGTAGTTGGTCTGGCCGAACGCRCCCTTGGAGCCATTGACCGACGACACGTTGATGAYGCGGCCCCAGCCCCGCTCGRCCATGCTGTCGRCCACCTGCTTGCTCATGTTGAACAGGCTGTCGAGGTTGGTGCGCAGCACCGCATCCCAGTTCACCTTGTCCATCTTCTTGAAGGTCATGTCGCGCGTGATGCCGGCGTTGTTGACCAGCACGTCGATGGCGCCCAGCTTGGCCTGCACGGCGGCCACCGCGTCACCGCAGGAGTCGTAGTCCGCCACGTCGCAGGGCACGGCCAGGATGTCGTAGCCGCGCTCCTTCATCTGCGCCAGCCATTCGGCATGCGTCTTGTTGCCCGGCGAATAGGTCACCGCGACCTTGTAGCCGGCGTCGACCATCTTGACGGAAATCGTCTCGCCGAGGCCGCCCATGCCGCCGGTGACGAGCACCACATGTTGTTGAGTCATCGTTTGTCTCCAGTGTGTTGTTGAGGAAGTGACTTCACGCGAGTTCTACCGCCAGCGCAACCCCCATGCCGCCGCCGATGCACAGCGAGGCCAGGCCCTTGGCCGCGCCGCGGCGGCGCATCTCGTGCAGCAGCGTCACGAGGATGCGGCAACCCGACGCGCCGATGGGGTGGCCGATGGCGATGGCACCGCCGTTGACGTTGATCTTGCTGGTGTCCCAGCCCATCTCCTGGTTGACCGCGCAGGCCTGGGCCGCGAAGGCCTCGTTGATCTCCATCAGGTCCAGATCCTGCGCGTTCCAGCCGGCCTTTCGCAGGCACAGGCGCGAGGCCGGCACCGGCCCCATGCCCATGATGGTCGGGTCCAGCCCGGCGCTGGCATAGCCGCGGATCACGGCAAGAGGCTTCAGGCCCAGCGCGGCGGCCCGCGCGGCCGACATCACCAGCACGGCGGCGGCGCCGTCGTTCAGGCCGGAGGCATTGCCGGCCGTCACGGAGCCGGCCTTGTCAAAGGCCGGTCGCAAGCCAGCCAGGGCCTCGGCGTTGGTCTTGCGGTTGACGAACTCGTCGGCCGCGAAAACGATCGGGTCGCCCTTCTTCTGCGCAATGCTGAAGGGCAGGATCTCATCGACAAAGCGCCCTGCCTCCTGCGCCGCCGCGGCCTTCTGCTGCGAGGCCAGGGCCAGCGCATCCTGCATCTCGCGGCTGATGCCGTACTTCTTGGCCACGTTCTCGGCCGTCGTGCCCATGTGGTACTGGTTGTAGACGTCCCACAGGCCGTCGACGATCATCGTGTCGACCAGCTTCCAGTCACCCATGCGCTGGCCGTCGCGCGAACCGGGCAGCACATGCGGGGCGGCGCTCATGTTCTCCTGGCCGCCGGCGATGACGATCTCGGCGTCACCGCACTTGATGGCCTGGGCCGCCAGCATCACGGCCTTCAACCCCGAGCCACAGACCTTGTTGATCGTCATGCCCGGCACCGAGACCGGCAGGCCGGCCTTGATGACCGTCTGGCGCGCCGGGTTCTGCCCCGAACCGGCGGTCAGCACCTGGCCCAGGATGACTTCGGACACCGCGTCGCCCGGCACGCCGGCCTTTTCCAGCAAGCCCTTGACGACATGCGCGCCCAGGTCCGGCGCTGCGGTCTTGGCGAGGGTGCCGCCGAATTTGCCCACTGCTGTTCGCTGTGCGGCCACGATCACGATATCGGTCATGTCTGTCTCCTTGGGGTTGAATAGATCTGCTTGAATCACTCGGCACGCGCCTTCACATAGCGCCCTGGTGCCGCTTCGATGACGGGGAAGGCGGCATTGCCCGGCTTTCGCGGTGGGGCAATCCGCTCGCCTGCATGGCTGGCCAGCCAGTCGCTCCAGGCGGGCCACCAGCTGCCCTCGACCTGCTCGGCCGCGTCCAGCCAGGCCGACGCCGTGGCCGCCACCTCGCCAGTCCAGTGGTTGCGCTTGCGCTTGGCCGGCGGGTTGATGACGCCGGCGATATGGCCGCTGGCGCCCAGCACGAAGCGCGTCTCGCCGCCCAGCAGCCCGGTGCTGGCGTAGGCGGTCTGCCAGGGCACGATGTGGTCCTCTTTCGAGGCGTAGATGAAGGCCGGCGCAGCGATGGACGACAGGTCGACGGGCACACCGCACTGCACCGTGCCGCCGGGCTCGCGCAGGCGGTTCTCGAGGTAGGTCTGGCGCAGGTACCAGCAATACATCGGGCCCGGCAGGTTGGTGTCGTCGCCGTTCCAGAACAGCAGATCGAAGGCGGCCGGCGCCTGGCCCTTGAGGTAGCTGTTCACGACATAGGGCCAGATCAGGTCGTTGGCCCGCAGCGCCGCAAACACCTGCGCCAGCTCGCGCCCGTGCAGCAGGCCGTCCTTACCGATTTCGGCCTCGCGTTTGGCCACCATGGCCTCATCGACCATCAGGCCCAGTTCACCCGTGTCGCTGAAATCCAGCATCGTCGTCAGCAGGGTCACGCTGGCAGCGGGCTGCTCGCCACGCGCCGCCGCCACCGCCAGCGCACTGGCCAGCAGCGTGCCGCCGACGCAGAAGCCCAGCGTGTTGACTTGGGTCACACGGCTGACGCGCTGCGCCACCGACAACGCCTGCAGCACGCCCTGCTCGATGTAGGCGTCCCAGCTGAGGCTGCCCTGCGCGGCGCCGACATTGCGCCAGGACACCAGGAACACCGTGTGGCCTTGCGCCACCGCGTAGGCCACCAGCGAGTTGCTCTCTCCGAGGTCGAGGATGTAGAACTTGTTGATGCAGGGCGGCACGATCAGCAGCGGGCGCCGGTGGACGTGGGGCGTCGTCGGCGCGTACTGGATCAGCTGGATCAACTCGTTCTCGTAGACCACGCTGCCTGGCGTCGTGGCCAGATCGCGGCCCACCTCGAAGGCCTGGTCGTCGGACATCGAGATGCGGCCCTTGCCCATGTCGGCCAGGAACAGCCGCGCGCCCTCCACCAGGCTGGCGCCGCCGCTGTCCAGCGCACCCTGCAGCGCCTCGGGGTTGGTGGCCAGGAAGTTGGCCGGGCTCATGGCGTCGAGCACCTGGCGCAATGCAAAGCCCCATTGCGCCTTGCTGCGCTCGTCCAGCGGCGTGGCTTCGAGCGCCTTGCCGGCCGAGCGGGTGAACTGCAGATAGCTCTGTGCCAGCGGCGCGAAGCGCGGGTTCCGTTGCCAGGCATCGGTGCCGAAGCGGCGGTCGCTTCTGGTATCCGGCGCGAAGGCAGACGACCAGAACGCGCCCATCTGGTCCAGGCTTTGCTGCCAGGTTTGCATCGCGGCTCCCGCTGCGGGCCAAACGGTGGCTTGTGTGCGCAGCAGATCGTCCAGCCATTGAGCGGGATCGTTTTTGGGTGTGGGCGCATTCATACTCGTTGCCCTTTCAGTGCAGCTTCACGTGCGGTTCGGTGCGCCGCGTGATCAGGCGGGCCAGCGTGTCGAGGGCCATCTTGGCGAAGCCGTGCAGCGCCAGTTCATGCATCTTGTAGAGCGACACRTACATCASSCGGGCGAAGGCGCCTTCGATCATCAGGCTGCCRCCAATCARSCCGCCCATCATGTTCCCGACGGTGCTGAACTCACCCAGCGAGACGAGGGAGCCGAAGTCCCGGTACTGGTAGGGCCGCAAAGGCTGCCCCGTCAACCGGCGCTTGATCTGCCTGGCCACATGCGAGGCCTGCTGGTGTGCAGCCTGGGCGCGCGGCGGCACCCAGCCGCCCTTGCCGCCATTGGCCTCGGGCCAGGCGCAGGCCGCGCAGTCGCCGATGACGAAGATGTCTTCATCTCGTGTGGTCTGCAGCGTCGGCTGGACGAGCAGCTGGTTGCTGCGAGTCGTCTCCAGCCCGGCAATGTCTTTCAGGAAGTCCGCCGCCTTGACGCCGGCCGCCCAGACCACCAGCTCGGCCGGCAGCACACGGCCGTCGGCCAGGCGCACGCCGTCCGGCAACACCTCGGCCACCTTGGCCGAGGTGTGGACCACCACGCCAAGCTTGACGAGCAGGGCCTCGGTCGCCTGCGACAGGCGCGGTGGCAACGCCGGCAGCACGCGCTCGGCCGCCTCGATCAAGTTGACCTGGATGTCCTTGTCGGCGTCCACCCGGTCCAGCCCGTAGGCCACCACCTCGCGCGTCGTGCGGTGCAGCTCGGCCGCGAGCTCCACGCCGGTGGCGCC
Organism: Roseateles sp. P5_D6; assembly: GCF_054049415.1. Classification (NCBI taxonomy): domain Bacteria; kingdom Pseudomonadati; phylum Pseudomonadota; class Betaproteobacteria; order Burkholderiales; family Sphaerotilaceae; genus Roseateles; species Roseateles sp. P5_D6. Next base: position 144,960 of record NZ_JBFUMK010000009.1, read on the forward strand.
GGCGCCGATGATGGCCACGTGCAACTGCTCGGGCCGCAGCGGCGTGGCCTGGGCATGGGCGCGGATGCAGGCATTCACCATGCGCGCATGGAAGCGCTGCGCGTCGGCCTTGGACTCCAGCTTCAGTGCATGCTCGCCCACGCCGGGCGTGCCGAAGTCATTGCTCAGGCTGCCCAGCGCCAGCACCAGGGTGTCGTAGCCGAACACCCGGTCAGGCGTCACCTCCCGGCCCTCGTCATCCCGGTACGGGCCCACGCGCACTTCGCGGCGCTGCCGGTCCAGCGCCGTCATCTCGCCGATCCTGAAGCGGAAATGGTGCCAGTGCGCTTGCGCCAGGTAGTCCACCTCATGGGCGCTCAGGTCCATGCTGCCCGAGGCGATCTCGTGCAGCTTGGGCTTCCAGACATGGGTGCGGTTCTTGTCGATCAGCGTGATCTCCGCCCTGCCCCGCTTGCCCAGGGTGTCGCCCAGCCGCGTGGCCAGTTCAAGCCCGCCCGCACCGCCACCGACGATGACGATGCGATGCACAGGTTCGCGAGGGGTCATGCTGCTCACCGTGGCGGTTATGCGCAGAGGCTTCAACGCACCGGCTGAGCCGGCATGTGCGCCTCGGACTTGTCCAGCACGGCCTCGGGTTCTTCAGCCTCCGCAGTGCTCTCGTTGTTCAGCAGCCGCTGCATGCGCGGCACGTCCAGGTCGTTCGTCCATTTCGCCACGACCACGGTGGCCACGCCATTGCCGATCAGGTTGGTCAGCGCGCGGGCTTCGGACATGAAGCGGTCGATGCCCAGGATCAGCGCCAGCCCGGCCACCGGCACGTGGCCCACCGCCGACAGCGTGGCCGCCAGCACGATGAAGCCGCTGCCGGTTACGCCGGCCGCGCCCTTGGAGGTGAGCAGCAGCACCAGCAGCAGCGTGAGCTGCTGCGTCAGCGTCATCGGCGTGTTGGTGGCCTGSGCRATGAASACSGCSGCCATCGTSAGGTAGATSGASGTGCCGTCGAGGTTGAACGARTAGCCGGTMGGGATSACCAGMCCGACSACCGACTTCTTSGCGCCCAGGTTCTCCAKCTTSKCCATCATGCGCGGCAGCACSGAYTCGSWSGACGAGGTGCCCAGCACGATCAGCAGCTCTTCCTTGATGTACTTGATGAACTTCCAGATCGAGAAGCCGTGCACCCTGGCAATGGTGCCGAGCACGATGAAGATGAAGAACAGGCAGGTGGCATAGAAGGTCGCCATCAGCTGGCCCAGCTGCAGCAGCGAGGACACGCCGTACTTGCCGATGGTGAAGGCCATCGCGCCGAACGCGCCAATCGGGGCCACCTTCATGATGTAGCCGACGATGACGAACAGCACGTGCGAGAACTTCTCGATGAAGTCGAACACCAGCGTGCCGCGGCCGCCGAACTTGTGCAACGCAAAGCCGAACATCACCGCGAACAGCAGCACCTGCAGGATCTCGCCCTTGGCGAAGGCATCGACCACCGTGCTCGGGATCACGTTGAGCAGGAACTCGGTGGTGGTGGCCATCTTGCCCGGCCCGGTGTAGGCGGCGATGCCCTTGGTGTCCAGCGTCGTGACATCGATGTTCATGCCCGTGCCGGGCTGCACGATGTTGATGATCACCAAGCCCACCACCAGCGCGATGCTGCTGACGACCTCGAAGTACAGCAGGGCCAGGCCGCCGGTCTTGCCGACCTTCTTCATGTCCTCCATGCCGGCGATGCCGACCACCACGGTGCAGAAGATGATGGGCGCGATGATCATCTTGATCAGCTTGATGAAGCCGTCGCCCAGCGGTTTCATTCCCGCACCCGTCTCTGGGTAGAAGTGCCCCAGCAGCACGCCGATGACGATGGCGGTGATGACCTGGAAATAGAGCGAGCGGTAGAACGGCTTGGATACGGGTTGGTGGTCCACGTGTGTCTCCTGGTGATCTGTATTCGGTGGCGTTCTTGTCGGTGCCGGGCTCAGAGCCCGACGGCGTGCGCCTGCTCGTCGGCGTGGTAACTCGACCGCACCAGCGGCCCGCAGGCCGCGTGCACAAAGCCCAGCGCGCGCGCCCGGGCAGCCAGCGCCTCGAAGGCCTGCGGCTCCACATAGCGCTGCACGACCAGGTTGCCGGGCCGCGGCTGCAGGTACTGGCCCACGGTGATCATCTCGACGCCGTGCTCACGCAGGTCGTGCATGACGGCCGTCACTTCCTGATCGGTTTCGCCCAGGCCCAGCATCAGGCCGGACTTGGTGGGCACCTGCGGGCAGCGCTGTTTGAAGGACTGCAGCAGCCGCAGCGAATGGCCGTAGTCGGCACCCGGCCGGGCCTGGCGGTACAGGCGCGGCACGGTCTCGAGGTTGTGGTTCATCACGTCCGGTGGGTCGGCGGCGAGGATGTCCAGCGCGATCGTCGCCCGGCCGCGGAAGTCCGGCGTCAGCACTTCGATGCGGGTCGCGGGCGACCGGTGCCGCACGGCGCGGATGCAGGCGGCGAAATGCGCGGCACCGCCGTCGCGAAGGTCGTCACGATCGACGCTGGTGATGACGACGTACTTCAGCCCCAGCGCCGCCACCGTGTCGGCCAGGCGTTCGGGCTCCAGCGGGTCCGGCGGCTGGGGCTGGCCGTGGGCGACGTCGCAGAACGGGCAGCGCCGCGTGCACAAGGCGCCCAGCACCATGAAGGTGGCCGTGCGCTTGCCGAAGCACTCGCCGATGTTGGGGCAGGCGGCCTCTTCGCAGACCGTGTGCAGGCCGCCCTCGCGCAACACGCGCTTGACCTCGCGGAAGTTCTCGCCCTGCGACAGCCGCACGCGTATCCACGGCGGCTTGGCCAGCGCGGCGGTCGCCTCGACGTGGATGGGAATGCGCGCCGTCTTGGCCGTGCCGCGCTGCATCAGGGGCTCGTTCATGCCGGTCTCAGTCGAGGCTGCGTGCGCTGACACGCTGAGCCGCGGCGACATCCGCCACCGCCAGCGCCGTCATGTTGACGATGCGGCGCACCGTGGCAGAGGGCGTCAGGATGTGCACCGGCTGCGCGGCACCCAGCAGGATGCCGCCCACGGTGATGCCGTTGCCCGCCGCGATGCGCAAGAGGTTGTAGGAGATGTTGGCCGCATCGACGTTGGGCATCACCAGCACATTGGCCTCGCTGTCCAGGCCCGACTCGGGGAACTCCTGGTCCAGGATGGTCTTGGACAGCGCCGCGTCGCCGCGCATCTCGCCCTCCACGGCCAGCCCGGGCTCGCGCGCCTTGATCAGGCCCAGCGCGGTGCGCATCTTCAGCGCCGACGGCGCGTCGGAGCCACCGAAGCTGGAATGCGACAGCAGGGCCACGCTGGGCGTCACGCCAAAGCGGCGCACCGCCTCTGCGGCCATCAGCGTGATCTCGGCCACCTGCTCGGCGCTGGGGTCGCGGTTGACATGGGTGTCGCAGATGAAGAGCTGGCGCCCGGGCAGCATCAGCATCTGCATCGCAGCCAGCGTCTGCGTGCCTGCGTGCAGGCCGATCACCGTGCGCACATGCCGCAGGTGATCGCCGTAGTTGCCGAAGGTGCCGCACAGCATCGCATCGGCCCGGCCCTGGCGCACCAGCATCGATGCCAGCAGCGTGGCGCGGCTGCGCATGTCGGCGCGTGCCGCCATGCGTGACACGCCATCGCGGCGGTGCAGCTGGAAGTAGTCGTCCGCCGCGTCGCCATAGACCGCCGGGTCGAGCTGGTTGACTACCTCGCAGTCCGCGCCAGGCACCAGCCGCAGGCCGAAGTCGGCGATGCGCTGCTTGATCACCTCGGGCCGCCCGAGCAGCAACGGCCGCGCTAGACCTTCGTCCACCACGACCTGGGCGGCGCGCAGCACGCGCTCGTCCTCGCCCTCGGCATAGACCACGCGTTTGGGGGAGCGCTTGGCCGCCGCGAACAGCGGCTGCATGCTGCTGCCCGACTGGTAGACGAACTGCGACATGCGCTGGCGGTAGGCCGGCATGTCGGCAATCGGCCGGCTGGCGACGCCGCTGTCCATCGCGGCCTGCGCCACGGCCGGCGCCACCACCTCGATCAGGCGCGGGTCAAAGGGCTTGGGGATCAGGTAGTCGCGGCCGAAGCGCAGGCCCACGGCGCCATAGGCCGCGGCCACCACCTCGGGGATCTCGGCGTGCGCCAGCTCGGCGATGGCGCGCACGGCGGCCAGCTTCATGGCCTCGTTGATGGTCGTGGCGCCGGTGTCCAGCGCACCGCGGAAGATGAAGGGAAAGCACAGGACGTTGTTGACCTGGTTCGGGTAGTCCGACCGGCCGGTGCCGATGACGGCGTCGGGCCGCACGGCCAGCGCCTCCTCCGGCATGATCTCCGGCGTCGGGTTGGCCATCGCCAGGATGATTGGGTCGCGCGCCATCGTCTTGACCATCTCGGGCTTGAGCACGCCGCCCGCCGACAGGCCCAGGAAGATGTCGGCCCCGGGGATCACCTCGGCCAACGTGCGGGCGCCGGTGTCGCGCGCATAGCGGGCCTTGTTCGGGTCCATGCCTTCGGCGCGGCCCATGTAGACCAGGCCCTTGGCATCGCTGACGAAGATGTTCTCTATCTTCAGGCCCAGGCTGACGGCCAGGTCCAGGCAGGCCAGCGCCGCCGCGCCGGCACCGGACGCCACCAGCTTGACCTCGGCGATGTTCTTGCCGACATGCTTGAGCGCATTCAGGATGGCCGCCGCCGCGACGATGGCCGTGCCGTGCTGGTCGTCGTGGAAGACCGGGATCTTCATGCGCTCGCGCAGCTTGGTCTCGATGTAGAAGCACTCGGGCGCCTTGATGTCCTCCAGGTTGATGCCGCCAAAGGTGGGCTCCATCCGCGCGATGGTGTCGATCAGCGCGTCGGGGTCGTTCTCGGCCAACTCGATGTCGAACACGTCGATACCGGCGAACTTCTTGAACAGGCAGCCCTTGCCTTCCATCACCGGCTTGCTCGCCAGCGGGCCGATATTGCCCAGGCCCAGCACCGCGGTGCCGTTGGTGATGACGGCGACCAGGTTGCTGCGCGCCGTCAGGTTGCCGACCTCCTGCGGGTCGTCGACGATGGCCATGCAGGCATCGGCCACGCCGGGCGAATAGGCCAGCGACAGATCGCGCGCCGTGGCCATCGCCTTGGTCGGCGTGACTGAGATCTTTCCCGGCGTCGGGTAGCGGTGGTAATCGAGCGCGGCCTCGCGCAGCTTGTCGGTCATGGCGGTCTCCTGTCGTTCTTTGCGGATGGCTTCGGTTCAGGCAACGGGCGCGGCTTCGCGCAAGGCATGCCGGACGCAGGCCACGAAGGCGGCGGGCTGGTCGGCATGCACCCAGTGGCCGGCGCCTTCGACGACCTGCACTTCGACACGCGGGAACATCGGCCGGAACGCGGCCCCGTCCAGCTGCACGACGTAGTCGGAATCCCGGCCGGCAATCACGGTCAGCGGGCCGGCATAGCTCGCCCCCAGCAGCTCGCTCGGGAAGCCACACAACTGCGGCATCGCGGCGCTGATGCCCATCAGATTGATGCGCCAGTCGAAGTGGGCGTTATGCATCACCAAGTTCTGCATCAGGAAGGGCACGACGCCGGGGTCTGAAACTGCCTGCTGCAAACGCCCCTGCACCTCGGCGCGGCTGACGGCGGCGATCACATCGGCACCGCGCATCGCATCGGCGAAAGGTGTCTGCTGGTCGGCATAGACAACCGGTGCGATGTCGACCACCAGCAGGCGGCCGACCCGCTGCGGATGCCGCAGGGCCAGGGCCATCGCCGTCTTGCCGCCCATGCTGTGGCCCATCACGGCTGGCGCCTTCAGGCCCAGGCGGTCAATCAGCTGCAACACATCGTTGGCCATCTCGACATAGCCCATCGCATCCGCCCAGGGCGAGGCGCCGTGGTTGCGCAGGTCGACAGTGATGACGGTGTGAGTCGCGGCAAGTTGCCGCGCAATACCGCGCCAATTGCTGCTGGAGCCGAACAGCCCGTGCAGCACCAGCAGCGGCGGGCCGCTGCCGACGGTCTCGAAGGAGAGAGCGAGTGCCATCGGCTATTTCTTCTTCTGCGGCGGCAGGTCGGTGCAATGGCCTTCGAAGACCTCGGCCGCCATGCCGATGGACTCGCCCAAGGTCGGGTGCGGGTGGATGGTCTTGCCGATGTCGGCCGGCTCGCAGCCCATCTCGATGGCCAGGCAGACCTCGCCGATCAGGTCGCCGGCATGGGTGCCGACGATGCCGCCGCCGACGAYGCGGTGGGTGGCTTCATCGAACAGCAGCTTGGTGAAGCCCTCGTCGCGGCCATTGGCGATGGCGCGGCCCGAGGCGGCCCAGGGGAACACGGCCTTGCCGACCTTCAGCCCTTCGGCCTTGCACTGCTCCTCGGTCTTGCCGGCCCAGGCGACCTCGGGGTCGGTGTAGGCCACCGACGGGATCTGCCGCGCGTCGAAGAAGGCCGGCTCGCCATGCGCCACCTCGGCCGCCACATGCGCCTCGTGGACCGCCTTGTGCGCCAGCATGGGCTGGCCAACGATGTCGCCGATGGCAAAGATGTGCGGCACGTTCGTGCGCATCTGCTTGTCGACGTCGATGAAGCCGCGGTCCGTGACCGCCACGCCGGCCTTGTCGGCGGCGATCTTCTTGCCGTTCGGGCTGCGGCCGACGGCGACCAGCACCAGGTCATAGACCTGCGGTTCCTTGGGTGCCTTCTCGCCTTCGAAGCTGACTTCGATGCCGGCCTTGACCACCTTGGCACCGACCGTCTTGGTCTTCAGCATCACGTTGTCGAAACGCGGCGCGTTGAACTTCTCCCACACCTTGACCAGGTCGCGGTCAGCGCCTTGCATCAGCCCGTCCAGCATCTCGACCACATCGATGCGGGTGCCCAGCGTCGAATAGACGGTGGCCATCTCCAGGCCGATGATGCCGCCGCCGATCACCAACATGCGCTTGGGGATGCCCTTCAGCAGCAGCGCGCCGGTCGAGTCGACGACGCGCTCGTCCTCCGGCATGAAGGGCAGCTTCACCGCCTGCGAGCCGGCGGCAATGATGGCCTTGGCGAAGCGGACGACGGTCTTCTTGCCGTCGGCGGCCAGCACCTCCACGTGGTGCGGGTCGAGAAAGCTGCCGACGCCGGTGACGACCTCGACCTTGCGCGCCTTGGCCATGCCGGCCAGGCCGCCGGTGAGCTTCTTGACAACGCCGTCCTTGAAGCCGCGCAATGCATCGATGTCGATCTCCGGCGCGGCGAACTTGATGCCGTGGCGGCCGAGCGACTTCACCTCGTCCATCACGCTGGCCGTGTGCAGCAGCGCCTTGGACGGGATGCAGCCGACATTCAGGCAGACACCGCCCAGCGTGGCATAGCGCTCGACGAGGACGGTCTTCATGCCGATGTCGGCGCTGCGGAAGGCAGCCGAGTAGCCACCAGGGCCGGCACCGAGCACGAGCACTTCGCACTCGACATCGGCCTTGCCGGCGAAGCTGCCGGCGGCAGGCGCCGTCGCCGATGCCTTGGGCGCAGGAGCTGGTGCAGCCGGGGCCGGAGCAGGCGCGCTTGCCACCGCTCCCGCCGCCTCGATGACCAGGATCACCGAGCCTTCGCTGACCTTATCGCCCAGCTTGACCTTCAGCTCCTTCACCGTGCCGGCGTGGGTGGACGGGATCTCCATCGAGGCCTTGTCGGACTCGACCATGATCAGTGCCGTCTCCACGGCGATCACCTCGCCGGGCTTGACCAGCAGCTCGATGATGGCGACGTCCTTGAAGTCCCCGATGTCGGGAACCTTGACTTCAAGCAATTGAGTCATCGGATTTCCCTTCAGTTCAGAACAGCACGCGCCGCAGATCGGCGAGCACGTTGGCGAAATGGACGTTGAAGCGTGCGGCCGCCGCGCCGTCAATGACGCGGTGGTCCCAGGACAACGACAGCGGCAGGGTCAGCCGCCAGCTGGCGTTCTTGCCGTCGCTGGAGTGCTGCTTCCAGTAGCTCTTGCAGACGCCCATGATGGCCACCTCGGGCGCATTGATGATGGGCGTGAAGTAGATGCCACCGATGCCGCCCAACGAGCTGATCGTGAACGTGCCGCCCTGCATCTGGTCGGGCTTCAACTTGCCGTCGCGCGCCAGCTTGGCCAGCTCGCCCATCTCGGTGGCGATCTGCGGCACGGTCTTCTTGTCGACGTCGCGGATGACCGGCACCATCAGCCCGTTGGGCGTGTCGGCCGCGAAGCCGATGTGCCAGTAGTTCTTCATCACCAACGCGTCGCCGTCGAGGCTGGCGTTGAACTCGGGGAACTTCTTCAGTGCCGCGACCGCCGCCTTCATCATGAAGGGCAGCATGCTGATCTTGACGCCGCTCTTCTCCAGCTCCTTGTTCATCTGCACGCGGAACTGCTCGAGGTCGGTGATGTCGGCCTCGTCATGCGTGGTGACATGCGGGATGACGACCCAGTTGCGGTGCAGGTTGGCGCCCGAGATCTTCTTGATGCGCGACATCTCCTTGCGCTCGACCGGGCCGAACTTGGCGAAATCGACCTTGGGCCAGGGCAGCAGGTCCAGGCCGCCGCCAGAAGAAGCCGCCGCCGGCGCCGGCTTGGCCGCAGGGGCTGCAGCCGCCGCTGCCGCGCCGCCGCCTTTGGCAAAGGCCTGCACGTCCTCGCGCAGGATGCGCCCGTGGTCGCCGCTGCCTTTGACATGGCCGAGGTTGACGCCCAGCTCGCGTGCCAGCTTGCGCACGGCCGGGCCGGCATAGGCCAGCGCAAAGGCGGTTTCGTCGACGCCTGCGCCAGTGCTTGCAGATGCCGCAGCCGGTGCGGCCGTAGCGCCTGCGCCAGTCGCGGCCGCAACCGCCGCGGCCGCCGGCGGCGCCGCGGTGGCATCACCCGTGACGAGCGACAGGATCACCGATCCTTCGCTGACCTTGTCGCCGACGTTGACCGTGATGGCCTTGACGACGCCCGACAGCGGCGCCGGCACGTCCATCGTCGCCTTGTCGGACTCCAGCGAGACCAGCGGGTCCTCGGCCTTCACCGTGTCGCCGACCTTCACGAAGATCTCGATGACCGGCACGTCCTTGAAGTCGCCGATGTCGGGCACACGCACGTCGGCCACACCGGCCGGTGCGCTGACGGCGGACGGCGGCGCGACGACGCTGGGCTTGGCCGGTTCAGCCGCTGCGGCTGGGGCAGCGGCACCCTCGCCTTCGAAGACCATGATCACGCTGCCCTCGCCGACCTTGTCGCCGACCTGCACGCTGATGGCCTGCACCTTGCCGCCACGCGGCGCCGGCACGTCCATCGTCGCCTTGTCGGACTCCAGCGAAAGCAGCGGGTCTTCGGCCTTCACCACGTCGCCGACCTTGACGAAGATTTCGATCACCGGCACGTCTTTGAAGTCGCCGATGTCGGGCACCTTGATATCGATCAGATTGCTCATGTCGCGCCTCACACAGTCCAGGGGGCCGCACGCTCGGCGTCGAGGCCGTACTTGCTGATTGCCTCGGCCACGACGGCCGGCTTGATCACGCCGTCATCGGCCAGCGCCTTCAGCGCCGCCACGGCCACATGCCAGCGGTCGACTTCGAAGAAGCGGCGCAGCTTGCGCCGGTAGTCGCTGCGGCCGAAGCCGTCGGTGCCAAGCACGGTGTAGCGCCGACCGGCGGCCTGCACCTGCTCACGCACCTGGTCAGCGTAGTTGCGCATGTAGTCGGTAGCCGCGATCACCGGGCCGTCGTGGCCAACAAGGCATTGCTCCACATGGCTCAGGCGCGGGGCTGACGTCGGATGCAGGCGGTTCCAGCGTTCGACCGCCATGCCGTCGCGGCGCAGCTCGTTGTAGCTGGTGGCGCTCCAGACATCGGCGGTGACGCCGAAGTCGCTCTTCAGCAGCTCGGCCGCGGCCATCACCTCGCGCAGGATGGTGCCGCTGCCCATCAGTTGCACGCGCAAACCCTTCTTCGCCGTCTTGCCGCCGTCGCTGAGCTGGTAGAGGCCCTTCAGGATGCCCGCCTCGCTGCCCTCGGGCATGCCGGGGTGCGGGTAGTTCTCGTTCATCAGGGTGACGTAGTAATACACGTCCTCCTGCTCGGCATACATGCGGCGCATGCCGTCGCGGATGATGGTCACCACCTCGTAGGCGAAGGTCGGGTCGTAGCTGATGCAGTTGGGGATGGTGCCGGCCAGGATGTGGCTGTGGCCGTCCTCGTGCTGCAGGCCTTCACCGTTGAGCGTCGTGCGGCCGGCGGTGCCGCCGAGCAGGAAGCCGCGGGCACGGATGTCGCCGGCCAGCCAGGCCAGGTCGCCCACCCGCTGCAGGCCGAACATCGAGTAGTAGATGTAGAACGGGATCATCGGCACGTTGTTCGTGCTGTACGAGGTGGCCGCGACGATCCAGCTCGACATCGCCCCGCCCTCGTTGATGCCCTCCTGCAGCACCTGCCCGTCCTTGGACTCGCGGTAGTACATCAGCTGGTCGGCGTCCTGCGGCTTGTAGAGCTGGCCCAGCGACGACCAGATGCCCAGTTGCCGGAACATGCCCTCCATGCCAAAGGTGCGCGACTCGTCGGGCACGATGGGCACGACGTGCTTGCCGATCTGCTTGTCACGCACGAGCGTGCCCAGCATCTGCACGAAGGCCATCGTCGTGCTGATCTCGCGCTCGCCGCTGCTGTCCAGCAGGCGCTGAAAGCTGGCCAGCGGCGGGATCTCCAGCGCGGCGGACTTCTGCCGCCGCTGCGGCAGATAACCGCCCAGCGCCTCGCGCCGGGAACGCAGGTACTTCATCTCCGGGCTGTCTTCGGCCAGCTTGATGAAGGGGATGTTGGGCAGGTCTTCATCGGAGACCGGGATCTGGAAGCGGTCGCGGAAACCGCGCAGCGCGTCCTGGGTCATCTTCTTGGCCTGGTGCGCAATCATCTGGCCCTCGCCCGACTCGCCCATGCCATAGCCCTTGACCGTCTTGGGCAGGATCAGCGTCGGCTGGCCGGTGTGCTTGACCGCAGCAGCGTAGGCGGCAAAGACCTTGACCGGGTCATGCCCGCCTCGCGTCAGGCCCCAGATCTCGTCGTCGCTCATGTCGGCCACCAGGGCCCGCGTCTCCTCGTACTTGCCGAAGAAATGCTCGCGCACATAGGCGCCGCTCTTGCTCTTGAAGTCCTGGTACTCGCCGTCGACGCATTCCTCCATGCGCTCCAACAGCTTGCCGCTCTTGTCCTTGGCCAGCAGTGCGTCCCAGCCACTGCCCCACAGCACCTTGATGACGTTCCAACCAGCGCCGCGGAACACGCTTTCAAGCTCCTGCACGATCTTGCCGTTGCCGCGCACCGGGCCGTCCAGGCGCTGCAGATTGCAGTTGATGACGAAGACCAGGTTGTCCAGGTTCTCGCGGCCCGCCAGCGAGATCGCGCCCAGCGATTCGGGCTCGTCCATCTCGCCGTCGCCCATGAAGGCCCAGACCTTGCGCGGCGCCGTGTCGGCCAGGCCCCGGCCATGCAGGTACTTGAGGAAGCGCGCCTGGTAGATGGCCATCAGCGGGCCCAGGCCCATCGACACGGTGGGGAACTGCCAGAAGTCCGGCATCAGCCACGGATGCGGATAGGACGGGATGCCCTCCCCGTCGGTCTCCTGCCGGTAGTTGAGCAGCTGCGCCTCGGTCAACCGGCCCTCAAGAAAGGCGCGCGCATAGATGCCCGGCGAGCTGTGGCCCTGGATGAACAGCAGGTCGCCGCCATGGGTGTCGGTCGCGGCATGCCAGAAGTGGCCAAAGCCGATGTCGTAGAGCGTGGCCGCGGACTGGAAGCTGGCGATGTGGCCGCCCAGCTCGGACGAATCCTTGTTGGCCCGCAGGATGATCGCCATCGCGTTCCAGCGAATGATGGAGCGCAGCCGGTGCTCGATCGCTCGGTCACCGGTGCTCTTCTCCTCGCGCTCCGGCGGGATGGTGTTGCAGTAGGCCGTGGTCAGGGAGCGCGGCACATAGACGCCGTCCCGCCGGCCTTGGTCGACAAGCCGGTTGAGAAGAAAGTTGCTGCGCTCGCCACCGCGGTGCTGCTGGACCGCGCTCAATGCATCGACCCACTCGCCCGTTTCGACGGGGTCGGTATCGCCCATGGTGCTCATGCTGTCTCCGGTTTTGTCCGCCGTGTCTCGCATCCGTGAATGCGGCCGGCCTCCGGAAATAGCAACGGGCGTGCCAGTGCGCCCTTTGCACGAAGCATCTACTTAAGTCTTTGATTCGAAATAGATTCGCCCGATCCAACAGCGTCGCGGCATTGGATATCCGGCATTTGCCCAGTTGCTCAGCCCGGTCCGCCGGGCTGCTCTGTGCGCGCAAACCCTGGAGCTTGATGTTGCAGTCCAATCCAAAGCGCTGGGGACGGCGTCTCGGGCTGGATCCCAGGTCCATGTCCACCGTCCTCATCGGCGATTCCCGACGGCAGAACAACGAATTCGTCACCGCCGACCCGCGCAACTGTGTCGCTGGCTCGCACGGTGTTCAACACGCGCTCGGCACTGACGGCGTGTACCGCATGAGCGCTTACGATGACTCGCCCATGATCGACTCAAGTCTCACGCCAATCAGAGCCCACGCCTCACGCTTCTCGGCAGCGTAGTCACCCGCAAGAGTGTGCTCATGCTGAGCGCACAAGAAAAAGCACCTGGCATCGCCGCTAAGTGCTTGTTCTACCTACCGAATTTGGTACGCGCGATTGGATTCGAACCAACGACCCCCACCATGTCAAGGTGGTGCTCAATACACAGAGCTGGAAAAGCAAAAGCCGGCACGCAGCCGGCTTCCTTGAGTCCTTGATTGGTGGGCGGTGCAGGTTTCGAACCTGCGACCCCCACAGTGTGAATGTGGTGCTCTACCCCTGAGCTAACCGCCCAATCCTGAAAACTGAATCCACCGCAACTCCAAGAGTCTTGGTGGGCGGTGCAGGTTTCGAACCTGCGACCCCCACAGTGTGAATGTGGTGCTCTACCCCTGAGCTAACCGCCCCGAAAGCGAATCTCGACTTCCGCGAAGCCCGCGATTATGCCATGGGTTGAGCGGGCTCCAGCACTCGCCACTTGCAGGCGCCACCGGCGGCCTTGTCGAGGTCGGCAAGCAATTTCTCATGCGCCGCGGCCTCGGCTTCGCTGGCGTGCAGCACCGGCAGCACGAAGCGGCACAGGTCCACGGCCTCGATGGCGGCGTGGCTGTCGCCGCTGGCGTTGTCGCCATGCTCGTCCATCAACAGCGCGTCCTGGCCACGCGTCAGGCGGATGTAGACGTCGGCCAGCAGTTCGGCGTCCAGCAGCGCGCCGTGCAGCACGCGCTTGGTGTTGTCGACCTCGAGACGGCGGCACAACGCGTCCAGCGAATTGGCCTTGCCGGGAAAGAGGTCGCGCGCCATCAGCAGCGTGTCGCGCACGCCGCCCACATGGTCGGTCAGCACGCCGCGCTTCAGGCGCTTGAGCTCGGCATTGATGAAGCCGATGTCAAACGGCGCGTTGTGAATGACCAGCTCGGCGCCGGCCAGGAAGGCCAGCAGTTGGTCGACGATCTCGGCGAACTTGGGCTTGTCCGACAGGAAGGCCTCGGTCAGCCCGTGCACCCGCAGCGCGTCCTCGTGGCTGGCGCGCTCCGGGTTGATGTAGAGGTGCAGGTGGTTGCCGGTGAGCTGGCGGTTGACCATTTCGACGCAGCCGACCTCGATGACGCGGTCGCCCTTGTCGGCCTCCAGGCCGGTGGTTTCGGTGTCGAAGAAGATCTGTCTCATGTCAACCTTGGACCGGCCTTTGATTGCGCTTGGTGGCCCAGGCAAAGATGGCGGCACCAACGATGACCATTGGCAGACTCAGCCACTGCCCCTGGCTCCAGTTCAGCGCGCGCAGGCCGAGGAAATCATCAGGCTCGCGAAAGTATTCGGCCACGAAACGCAGTACGCCATAGCCCATCATGAAGACGCCCGAGATCTGGCCGGTCGCGCGCGGCTTGCGGGCATAGAACCACAGGATGATGAAGAGCACGAGGCCTTCGCCGGCCGCCTGGTAGAGCTGGGAGGGATGACGGGCAATGCCGCCGTCATTGGCCTGCGGGAAGACCATGGCCCAGGGCAGATCGGCCGGCGCGGCACGCCCCCACAGCTCGCCATTGATGAAATTGCCCAGGCGCACCGAGACGATGCCCGTGGGCACGCAGGGCGCGATCAGGTCGGACACCTCGAAGAAGCTGCGGCCGCGGCGACGCCCGAACAACCACAGGCCGAACAACACCCCCAGCAGGCCGCCGTGGAAGGACATGCCGCCATCCCAGACCCGGATGATCTCGGTCAGGTGGTTGATGTAGTAGCCGGGCTTGTAGAAGAAGCAGTAGCCCAGCCGCCCGCCCAGCACGACGCCCAGCACGCCGTAGAACAGCACGTCGTCCACGTCCCGCTTGGTCCAGCCCACGGCTGCGTGCTGGGGCATGCGCGAGCGCAGCGTAGCCAGCCACAGGAAGAGGCCAAAGGCGATCAGGTAGGTGATGCCATACCAATGGATGCCGCCGGAACCGATGTGGACGGCGATGGGGTCGAACTGAGGATGAAYCAGCATGGCCCGATGGGAAGAAGAGCGGCCGGCATCATAGCCAGCGCACCGCCCTGCCCTGTCAAGCCAGGCCGGCCAGCAGTTTCTTCGCCTCGTCGACGTTGCGCGGATTGGCGCGCTTGTTCTGCACGAAGCGCTCGAGCGCCGCCCTGGCACCAGCCTTGTCGCCCTTGGCGATCAGGGCCTGGCCCAGGCGATGGTCGATGGGCATGCGCTCCGCACCTTCCAGGGCCCGCGCGCGCTCGAAGGCCTTGACGGCTTCATCGAGCTGGCCCTGCTCCGTCAGCACACGGCCCAGGCCATAGGGACCGGCGGCGTGGCCGGGATAGTCGCGCTGCAACGCCTCGAACACGCCGCGGGCCTTGGGCAGGTTCTTCTGTTCCATGAACTCGAAACCCAGGCGCGTCCACTGACCGCGCAGCTCGCGTGCCACCGTGCGGTCGTCGCCTGGCTTGGCGCTGGCCAGCTCGCGCTCGGCGCCGGCCCAGTCCTTGTCGTTCATGGCGAGCATGGCGCGCAACACCTTGGCCTGCTCAGGCTGGCGCGACTGCACCTCCGCGGCCAGCTCCTTGGCCTTGGGCACGCTGCCGCCGGCAAAGCCCGGTGCCATCAGATAGAACTGTGTCAGGCCGCTGCGCGCCTCGAAGAGCTGCGGGTCCAGCTCGACCGCCTTGGCGAACTGCTCCTTGGTCTTGGTCGCCAGGCCGGGCATCTTGAATACGCTGGCGGTCATGGCCTGCTGGCCGTAGACGCGGCCCAGCGCATAGCTGCAGACAGCCTGGGGGCGCTTGTCGGTGCAGGCCTGCAGCGCCGGCAGGCTGGCTTCCAGGCGCGCGGCGTCGTTGTCGTCGACGGCGGCCAGGGCGAGGGCCACGGCAGCCTGGTCGTCGTCGCCCTTGGCCTTGGCGGCGCGCGCGAGGTCGGCAGTCTTGCCGGCATCGAGCCACGCCTGCCATTGCGGGTCCTTGAGCAGATCGGCCTGGGCGGCGCCGGCGATCATGGCCAGCGCGAGGGGAAGCAAACGAAGGTTCATGCGAAGGGGCTCCTGAAGGGCGAGCATTGAACGCCTCGGGTTGACCCTTGGATGCTCGGGTTTGCCCGGCGTGACTTCAGGCATGGTGGGTGACGTGCTCGACGAAGCGCGCGACGACGGGCGGCGCGTCGGCGCGCCAGATCAGGCTGGTCTCGACCTGCGGTGCACCGGGCAAGGCCCGGTAGGTCACGCCGGCCCGTTGCAGGCCCTGCAGGCTGGCCGGCACCCAGGCCACGCCGATGGCGGCGGACACGAGGTTGACGATGGTCTGCATCTGGATGGCCTCCTGGGCCACGCCAGCCGCACCGTGGTGGGCCAGGATGGCGTCGTAGAGCGACGGCGCCACCTCGCGCGGAAAGATCACCAGCGGCGCCGCGCGGCATTGGAGGTCTGTGGGTGTTTCATCGCTGCTGGGCAGGGCCAGCACCAGCGGCTCGACGCCGATGGACAGGCGCTGGAAGCCAGCCGGCGCGGCGCCCGGCGTGTGGATGACGAAGCCGGCGTCGATGCTGCCGGCCTCGAACTCGCGCAGCTGCACGTCCAGCGTCGCTTCGCGCAGCGCCAGGGCCACCTGCGGGCAGGCCTCGCGAAACGAGCGCAGCCATTGCGGCAGGCCGCCAAAGCCGACCGTCGACACAAAGGCCAGCCGCAACCGGCCGGCCAGGCCGTCGGCAACCGCCCTCACCTCGGCCGGCAGCGCTGCGGCCTCAAGCAGCAGCTTGCGCGCCGACGCCTGCAGCGCCGCTCCCGCCGGCGTCAGTCGCACGCTGCGGCTGCTGCGCTCGAAGAGCTGCACGCCGAGCTGGACCTCCAGCTTGCGCACGGCCTGGGTCAGCGGCGGCTGGCTCATGTGCAGGCGCTCCGCAGCGCGGCCGAAGTGCAGCAGTTCGGCCACGGCGAGGAATTGCTGGAGGGGGCGCAGCTCGATCATTGATTCACCACGCATATCAATTCAGAGTGAACAATATATTTGAAAAGCAAACCGAGGCGCGCCACACTGCCGGCTTCACGAGGAAATCGCCATGAGCTTCAACCGCCGCAGCAAGAACATCACCGAGGGCGTGGCCCGTGCCCCCAACCGTTCCATGTACTACGGCATGGGCTACCAGGAGAGCGACTTCGGCAAGCCGATGATCGGCATCGCCAACGGCCACTCGACCATCACGCCCTGCAACTCCGGCCTGCAAAAGCTCGCCGACGCCGCCGTCATCGGCCTCAAGGCCGCCGGCGCCAACGCCCAGCTGTTCGGCACGCCGACCATCTCCGACGGCATGGCCATGGGCACCGAGGGCATGAAGTACAGCCTGGTGTCGCGCGAGGTCATCTCCGACTGCGTGGAGACCTGCGTGGGCGGCCAGTGGCTGGACGGCGTGATGGTCATCGGCGGCTGCGACAAGAACATGCCCGGCGGCATGATGGGCATGCTGCGCGCCAATGTGCCGGCCATCTACATCTACGGCGGCACCATCAAGCCCGGCCACTACAAGGGCCAGGACCTCAACATCGTCAGCGTCTTCGAGGCCGTGGGCCAGTTCAGCGCCGGCAAGATGAGCGAGGAAGATTTCTGCCAGATCGAGAAGCGCGCCATCCCCGGCAGCGGCTCCTGCGGCGGCATGTACACGGCCAACACCATGAGCTCGGCCTTCGAGGCCCTGGGCATGAGCCTGCCCTACTCCTCCAGCATGTCCAACGTCGAGGACGAGGTGGTCGAGAACGTCAAGCTGGCGGCCGACTGCCTGGTGGAGGCCGTCAAGGCCGACCTGAAGCCGCGCGACATCGTCACCAAAAAGGCCATCGAGAACGCCGTCGCCGTCATCATGGCCACGGGCGGTTCAACCAACGCGGTGCTGCACTTCCTGGCCATCGCCCACGCGGCCGAGGTGGACTGGACCATCGACGACTTCGAGCGCATGCGCAAGAAGATCCCGGTGCTGTGCAACCTCAAGCCCAGCGGCAAATACCTGGCCGTGGACCTGCACAAGGCCGGCGGCGTGCCAGCGGTCATGAAGGAATTGCTGGCCGCCGGCCTGCTGCATGGCGACTGCATCACCATCACCGGCAAGACCGTGGCCGAGAACCTGGCCGATGTGCCGGTGCTGAGCGCCGAGCAGGATGTCATCCAGCCCGTCGCCAAGCCCATCTACGCCGAAGGCCACCTGGCCATCCTGCGAGGCAATCTCTCGCCCGAAGGCTGCGTGGCCAAGATCACCGGCCTCAAGACGCCCGTGATGACGGGCCCGGCGCGGGTCTTCGATGACGAACAGAGCGCGCTGGCCGCCATCATGGCCAACAAGATCGTGGCCGGCGACGTCATGGTGCTGCGCTACCTCGGCCCCAAGGGCGGCCCCGGCATGCCGGAGATGCTGGCCCCCACCGGCGCGCTGATCGGCCAGGGCCTSGGCGARAGCGTGGGCCTCATCACCGACGGCCGCTTCTCGGGGGGCACCTGGGGCATGGTGGTCGGCCACGTGGCGCCGGAGGCCTATGAAGGCGGCGTCATCGCGCTGGTGCAGGAGGGCGACTCCATCACCATCGACGCCCATCAACTGGTGCTGAACCTCAATGTCGGCGACGACGAGCTGGCCAAGCGCCGCGCGGCGTGGGTGCAGCCGAAGCCGCGCTACACGCGGGGCGTGTTGGCCAAATTTGCGAAGAACGCTTCGAGCGCGAGTTCGGGTGCGGTTTTGGACAAGTTTGAGTGAGGGGTTCCGGGCCGAGCGCCGGGCCGCTCCCTAGCCGGCCCGCCATGGCGATGTGCTTGCCGGTCAATCCGGCAAGCATCGCCGTCCCCCCGGGGGGCTGAGGCCGGACACGGCAAGTCCTGTGGACTTGTCGTGCCTGCCGAAGAGCAGCCGCTCCGTCGGCTGCGCGGTCTGCAAGACCGACCAGGCTCGCCCGCGTTCAGCGGCGCGAGGCTGGGGCGAGGGGCACGTCAGCGCTTCTTCTTCGCCCCGGGCTTGCCCTGCCCCAGCCCTTCCATCAGTTCCTCGCGCCGGGCCGCCTTCTTGGCGTCCAGCGCGTTCATCGCCTTCTTCTGCGTCAGACCGCTGGAATCTGCCCAGGCCCACCAGACAGCAGCGAGCACAAAAGGCGACAGCACGATGATCCAGGCCCAGAAGTCGTCCTTGTGGAACTGCACCCAGCCGCCGAGCCGCAGCACGATCAAGAGCACGCCGATCAACACGAAACCCATGCGGGCTCTCCTTCAGGTATCTTTGCAACCACTGTAGTCCAACGCCCCGAAAGGTTCGCATGAAGAATGCTTTGATCCTCAGCCTCGCCCTCGTCGTCGCTCCCGCCGCCTTCGCCACCCAGGAGCTGGCGCAGAAAAAGAACTGCATGGCCTGCCATGCGCTGGACAAGAAGCTCGTCGGCCCGGCCTACAAGGACGTGGCGGCCAAGTACGCCAAGGACAAGGACGCCTACAAGAAGCTGGCCGAGAAGATCCAGAAGGGCGGTTCCGGCGTCTGGGGCCCCGTGCCCATGCCAGCCAACACCCAGGTCAGCCCGGCCGAGGCCGAGACGCTGGCCAAGTGGGTGTTGACGGTCAAGTAAGGCCGTCACCCCTTCTGTAAACAGGCCCTGCGGGGCCTGCTCTGCTTTTGGGGACGGTGGTGCAACGCGTCACTGGCGCGTCACGGCGGCTGCCAAGAATCCGCGCCGCGCAGGCTGTTCTGCGCGCAGCCACGGCATCGCCCATGAACTCCATTTGCCCACTGAAGCCCGCCGCGCTCGCGACGGCCGTCCTTGCCCTGTTCGCCGCCAGCACTGCCCAGGCCGCCTCGGCCACGCTGGAAGGCTGGGCCCTGATGCCGGCCAACACCTTCGCCGAAGGTCCGACCACCGGCCAGTTCGCCAGCGGCGCCGGAGGTAACTCGCTGCCGCTGCTGAACAAGCAATCCGTGCAAGGTTTCTCCGCCGTACTGGCCGGCCCTGCCGCTGGCACCTACCTCTTCATGCCCGACAACGGCTTCGGCGCCAAGGAAAACTCGGCCGACGCACTGCTGCGCATGTACGCCGTCACACCCAACTTCAAGACGGCCACGGGCGGCACCGGTACGGTTTCGGCCGCCAACTTCAACAGCGGCGCCAGYATGGGCGGCTTCACGGCAGGCAGCTACATCACGCTGTCCGATCCAAACCAGTTGCTGTCGCTGAAGATCCAGGCCGACTACACGCGCTACTACAACACGGCAGCCAACCCGCTGGTCGACCCCAGCATCCGCAGCGGCCGCCAGCTGACCGGCGCCGACCTGGACATCGAATCGGTGCGCAAGGACAGGAACGGCAACCTGTGGTTCGGCGACGAGTTCGGGCCCTATCTGGTCAAGACCAATGCCAAGGGCGAAGTGCTGCGCCGCGAGATCGGCATGCTGGGCGTGGCGTCGCCGCAGAACGAGGCGGTCGTCAACGGCACCATTGGCGCGACGCTGGGCCGCTCCAACGGCTTCGAAGGCATGGCCATCAACCCGAACGGCGACCGCCTCTACACACTACTGGAAGGCACGGTCACGGGCGACCCGGCGAAGACGCTGCGCATCAACGCCTTCGATGTGGGCACCGAGAGCTACACCGGCCAGCAATGGAACTACAAGCTCGACGGCGCCGGCACCAACATCGGTGACATGACGGCCATCAACGACCACGAGTTCCTCATCATCGAGCGCAACGGCGCTACGGCCACCAGCGGGGGCACGCCGTTCAAGAAGATCTTCAAGGTCGACCTGAACCAGTTGGACGGCAGCGGCAACCTCGTCAAGAGCGAGGTCATCGACCTGATGAACATCGCCGACCCGCATGATCTGAACGGCGACGGCAGCAGCGCCTTCACCTTTCCGTTCACGACCATCGAGAGTGTGCTCATCCTGGACGCCCACACCCTGCTGGTCGCCAATGACAACAACTACCCCGGCACGGGCGGCCGCAACCTGGGTTCGGACAACACCGAGTTCCTGAAGATCCACCTCGACCAGGCGCTCAATGTGTCGGCCGTGCCGGAACCGGGCAGCGTAGCCCTGTCGTTGGGTGGCCTGGGTCTGCTGGCTCTGAAGCTGCGGCGTCGCCGCTGAGCCGGGCAAAGGCCCTCGCGGCCACAGCCCGCCGATGCGAAACTTGCGCGATGCAAGTCGCATTGGCACATGGCTGAGGTCACTGAACTGCTGCGCGGTGTGGCGGCGGGCGAGCCCGGCGCCGCCGACCAGCTCTACAGCCTGCTCTACCCTGAGCTGAGCCGGCTTGCCCGGCGCCATTTGCACGCAGTGGGCCCCGTCACCCTGGACCCGCCCGCGCTCATCCACGAGCTGTGGCTGCGCACACGCGGCATGGTGGTGCCGGCCTATCGCGCGCAGTTTTTCGCCCTAGCCAGCCGCGTCATGCGAAGCGTGGTGGTGGATCAGTTGCGCCGCCGCCATGCCGACAAGCGTGGTGGCGGGGTGGCCGAGGTGACGCTGAACACGTCGGCCCTGCTGGAGTTCGCCGCGACACCCGAGGGCGAGCCGGTGACCTCGCCATCGTCGCAGGCTGCGCAAGGCATGGACCCGATTCGCCTCGACGAGGCCTTGAACGCACTCGCGGCCATCGACGAGCGCGCCCACCGGGTGGTCGAGATGCGCTTCTACGGCGGCATGACCCAGGACGAGATTGCCGATTTGCTGGGCGTCTCAGTCCCGACCGTCAAGCGCGACTGGCGCCGGGCGCGCGCCTTCCTGTTCGAGCAACTCAGGGGATGAACACCGAACGCGCCAGCATCGGACCCTGGCGCGACGCCATGGCCTTGTTCGACGCCTGGCTCGACGCCGATGCCAGCGAACGGGCCGAGCTGTTGGCGCAGGCCCAGGCCGACACGGTGCAGCACCAAAAACTGCTCGCGCTGATTGCTGCCGACGCGTCTGCCGAGATGCAGCAGTTCATGCCCGAGGTCAAGCCGCCGGCGGTGCAGGCCCATGCCGGGCAGCGCCTCGGTCCCTGGAAGCTGCTGGGGCCGATTGGCAGCGGCGGCATGGGCGAGGTCTGGCTGGCCGAACGCAGTGACGGGCTCTACGACGCCCATGCAGCGATCAAGCTGTTGCATGCCCGCGCCACCACGCCCGCGCAACGCGCCCGCTTCGCCCGGGAGGGCGAGCTGCTCGCGAGGCTTGGGCATCCGCACATCGCGCGCCTGTTGGATGCCGGTGTGCAGCCGGACGGCGCACGCTATCTGGTGCTGGAATACGTGGCCGGCGCTCAGATTGATGACTGGTGTGACGTCCGTCGCGTCGGTCTGGCACAGCGGCTCGCGCTCTTCCTGCAGGTCTGCGAGGCCGTGGCGTACGCGCATGCCCACCTGGTGGTGCACCGCGACCTCAAGCCCGCCAACCTGCTGGTGAGCGAGGACGGCCAGGTCAAGCTGCTCGACTTCGGCGTCGCCAAGCTGCTGGCCGACGACACGAGTTCCGACAGCGACCTCACCCGGGCCGCCGCCGCGGGCCTGACACCCGCCTACGCCGCACCCGAGCAACTCACCGGCGGCGCCATCAGCACGGCCACCGACGTCTATGCCCTGGGTGTGCTGCTGTTCCAGTTGCTCAGCGGCCAGCGCCCCTATGCCGGCACCGACAGCACGCCGGCGCAGTGGGTACGCGACATCGTCGAGGCCGAGCCCCTGTCGCTTTCCCGGGCTCAGCCCAGCGTGCAGGCCGCTGCGGCGCGGGGCACTTCAGCAGCCCAGCTGGCCCGGGCCCTGCGCAGCGATCTGGCCTTCATCACGGCGCGCGCCCTGCGCAAGCAACCCGGCGCGCGCTACCCCTCGGTGCAGGCCCTGGCCGAGGATGTGCAACGCTACCTGCGCCACGAACCGGTCAGCGCCCGGGCCGGGGATTGGCGCTACCGGGCCGCACGCTTCGTGCGCCGCAACCGACTCGCCGTGGCCGGCAGCGTGCTGCTGGCGTCGGCGCTGGCGGCCGGCGTCGGCGCCACACTCTGGCAGGCCGACAGGGCCCGGCGTCAGGCCGTGCTGGCGCAAACCGAGGCCGCCAAGGCCACGGCCATCAAGGACTTCCTCCTCAAGTCCTTCAACACGGCGCAGATCGGCCAGCGAACCCAGGCCAACGGTGCCGCGACCACCATGCTGCAGCTGATCGAAAGCGGTGGCGCCGAACTGCTCAAGGACGACCTCAAGATCGACCCGGAGGCACGCCTGGAACTGCTGACCGCGCTCGGGGAACTGCAGCGCATCAACGGCCTGCATGCGCAGGCCGAGCCCCTGCAGCTCAAAGCGCTCGAACTGGCCAAGCAGCATTTCGGCGCGACCAGTGAGAAGTACGTCTACGCTCTGGTCGAGCGCGCCACCAACCTGCCCAAGCTGGGGCGGCGCGCTGAATCCAACCAGCTCTACGACGACGCCATTGCCCTGATGGAGAGGATCGGCCAGCAACACACCGAGAGCTACCCCTTTGCGCTGTGGATGCGCGGCGTGAACGCCTATCGCACCGACCAGTACGAACTTGCATTGAGCCTGTTTGAGCGCGCCGAACTCGCCTGCCGTCAACACCGGCCCCACGACGCCACCCACGCCTTCGCCCTGCAGTGGCAGGCCAACGTGCACTCGATGCGCGACCAGTTCGATGCGGCGCAGGCCGCCCTGACGAAGGCGCTTGTGCTCACGCCCAGTGCCGAGCACCCGGAGCAGGCCGAGGCGCTGCTGCAGCTCTACCTGGGCGACCTGCAAACCCGCCGGGGCGAGATGGAACAAGCGCTGGCTGCCTACGACCGGGCGCTCTCCCTCATGCAGCGCACCGACAGCGGCCGCAACCCGGACCGCGTAGTCGTGCTCGTCAATGCCGCGCGGGCGCGCCATGAGCTGGGCCAGCCCGAAGCGGCCAGGGCGGAGCTGCGCGAGGCGCTGGCGCTGGCGCAGCACCACCCGACGGGTGAGCCCGGCCGAACCCTGAGCGATCGCGTCCTGTCGGCCCAGGTGGCACTCGACCTGGCCGATGGCAACGCGGCTGCCGCCCTGGTCGCCGCACGCCAATTGGCCGCACGCTGGCCGGCCGACGCCACGGGTTCGAGCTACGCCGCCAACCGGATGCTCCTGGCCGAGGCCGAGCGGCAAGCCGGGCAGCCCGCGCTGGCGCGCCAGGCGGCCGAGCGCGCCGCAGCGATCTACGAGGCTGCGGGCAGCGACACCCTGCTGGCGAGGCAGGCCCGGTTGGTGCTGGCCGAAGTCCTGGCACGGCAAGGCGATGCCGCAGCATCGGAACAGTTCCGCAGGGTGCTTGAAACCGCCCGTGCAGACTCCGCGACACCGCCGCGCTCCAGGCAGTTGCAGAAGGCCCGCGCCCTGGCCGGCCTGGCCCGCCTGAGCCTGTCGACCCGCCCGCAGGAAGCCGCACGCCTGGCTCGCGAGGGCAGCGCTCTGCTGCCCGCTCCAGTCACCCTGCGAGAACGCCAGGTCCTGTCACAGTTGCAGGAGACCGAAGCCAAGGGCGTCAAGCAGGGGTCCGCAGTGCCCGGGGCCTGACCGCACGGTTTGCGGCGCTATCGGCAGTCCCTGCGCAGACGGCGCAAGCAGAGCAACCCGAGTCCAGCCGCGAGAAGCAGGGCGCTCCCCGGCTCGGGCACGGGCAGCGCCGTTGTCCAGTCCAGCCCGCTGGCCGCGCTGAGCGTGTAGCCATCGGTGACCAAACTGCCGCCCACCAGCAGGCCGGTCACGCCCTGCACCAGCACGCTGCTGGAGAAATCAAGCTGGCTGTTCGAGTTGCCCGACACCGCGCTGAAGCTGCGCTGCCCCGACTCGGCGCGGGCGTAGATGCCCAGGTCGAAGGCCGTGCCCACCACCACCGGCACGCTGAAGGTCCAGTGCCCGTCGACCACGCGCGAGGTGGCGGGCGAACTGGCCACACCCCAGGCCACGCGCTGGCGGTCGGTGGCGAAGAGATCGGAGTTGCCCCGGCTGTAGCCCGGGTTGGACGAGGACAACTCAAAGGTGTTCATGTAACCGGTCACCTGGATCTGGCTGCGCCCGGCAAAGCCCGCGGCGGCCAGGGTGCCGTCGATGGACATGTCGACCAGCATGTAGACCGTCTGCCCCGTATGCCCGGCCCATTGCAGGGTCAGCTTGTCCTCGAAGCCGCCGTTGGACCCCGCCACGGCAAAGAAGGCGTTGTTGGGCGAGTTGTTGTCTGAACGCATGTGGATGTGGCCGATGCCCACCGCACCCCAGGTCGAGTTGCTGATGTTGCCGCTGCTGTAGCTGTCGCTCGTGGTGGCGCTGCTGTTGCCGGTGAAGTAGGCCACCGTGCAGTGGCCAGACGCGAAGCCGCCGGTGAAGTCGGTACCTGCCGTTCTCGGCGCGCCGGGACTCGACGGCGCAGCGCAGGAACTCATGAAGCCACCGGGGCCGGTGACGTCTTGGTGCCTCGGGGCGGCTTGCACACTGCTGGCCAGGCCGGCCAGTGCCAAGCACAGGAAATAGCGGGATGAAGGCATGGCTTGAAGCTCCGGGTCGGGGTTGATGGGCGTCTGCACACGTTCAACCGCACTAAGCCCGCAGAAGGGATCACCACCCCCTAGAACTTGGGGCCTGAGGCGAGTCCTTAGTGAGGCGTCGGGCAAGACGCAGGTCATGCCCTCGGCACACCTCGGTCAGCCTGACCCAAGTGCTCAAGGATTGCGGGATTTTGGTGCTCGCTCACATCGCAAGCGATATGAGCAAGCCCCAAACCCAGCCCATCGGCTGCGCCGACCGCGCTTCGCGCTGCCTAGAGCAACCGGTCCAGTCTAGTAAGCCTGGCCCAGTTGCTCCAGGATGGCTGGGTTTTCCAATGTCGACGTGTCCTGCGTCACCGTCTCCCCCTTGGCCACCGACCGCAACAGCCGCCGCATGATCTTGCCCGAGCGCGTCTTGGGCAGGTTGTCACCAAAGCGGATGTCCTTGGGCTTGGCGATGGGGCCGATCTCCTTGGCCACGTGGTCGCGCAGCTGCTTGGCAATCGCCTTGGCCTCGTCGCCGCTCGGGCGCGGGCGCTTCAGCACGACGAAGGCGCAGATGGCCTCGCCGGTCGTGTCGTCCGGGCGGCCCACCACCGCCGCCTCGGCCACCAGTTCGGTGCAGCTGACAAGCGCCGACTCGATCTCCATCGTGCCCATGCGGTGGCCGGACACGTTCAGCACGTCGTCGATGCGGCCGGTGATGGTGAAGTAGCCCGTTTCGGCGTCGCGGATGGCGCCGTCACCGGCCAGGTAGTAGCCCTTGAGCTCGGCCGGGTAGTAGCTCTTCTTGAAGCGCTCCGGGTCACCCCAGATCGTGCGGATCATGCTCGGCCAGGGCTTCTTGACGACCAGGATGCCACCCTGGCCATTGGGCACGTCGTTGCCGGTCTCGTCGACGATGGCCGCCGTGATGCCCGGGAAGGGCAGCGTGCAGGAGCCCGGCACCAGCGTCGTCACGCCGGGCAGCGGCGTGATCATGTGGCCGCCGGTCTCGGTCTGCCAGAAGGTGTCGACGATGGGGCAGCGCTTGCCGCCCACATGCTCGTAGTACCACTCCCAAGCCGCCGGGTTGATGGGCTCACCCACCGAGCCCAGCAGGCGCAGGCTGCTCAGGTCGGAACGCGCGGGATGCACGGCGGGGTTGCTCTCGGCGGCCTTGATCAGCGAGCGGATGGCCGTGGGCGCCGTGTAGAAGATCGTGACCTTGTGYTTCTCGATCATCTGCCAGAAGCGGCCGGCGTCCGGGTAGGTGGGCACGCCCTCGAAGACGATCTCGGTGCCACCCAGGGCCAGCGGGCCGTAGGTGATGTAGGTGTGGCCCGTGACCCAGCCGATGTCGGCCGTGCACCAGAAGATGTCGTCGTCCTTCAGGTCGAAGGTCCACTTGGTGGTGAGTGCCGCATGCAGCAGRTAGCCGCCSGTRCTGTGCTGCACGCCCTTGGGCTTGCCGGTGGAGCCCGACGTGTACAGCAGGAAGAGCGGATGCTCGGCCTCGACCCACTCCGGCGCGCAGCTCGTCGACTCGGCCGACATCAGGTCGTGCAGCCACACATCGCGGCCGTCGACCCAGGCGATCTTGCCGCCGGTGCGCTTGTAGACGATGACGTCCTTCAGCGTCGGGCAGGCGCCGCCGTCCAGCGCCTCGTCGACGATGGCCTTGAGCGGCAGCGCCTTGCCGCCGCGGGCCTGCTCGTCGGCGCAGATGATGGCCACGGCGCCGGCGTCCTGCACGCGGTCGCGCAGGGACTGGGCCGAGAAGCCGCCAAACACGACCGAGTGCGTCGCGCCGATGCGCGCACAGGCCTGCATGGCCACCACGCCCTCGACGGACATCGGCATGTAGATGACGACGCGGTCGCCCTTCTGGATGCCGCGCCCCTTGAGCGCGTTGGCGAGCTGGCTGACCTTGGCCAGCAGCTCGGCGTAGTTGACGCGGGTGACCGTGCCGTCATCGGCCTCGAATATCAACGCCGTCTTCTCCCCCTTGCCGGCCTCGACATGGCGGTCCAGACAGTTGTAGGAGACATTGAGCTTGCCGTCCTCGAACCACTTGAAGAACGGCGCGTCGCTGTCGTTGAGCGTCTTGGTGAACGGCGTCTGCCAGCTCAGCAGCTCGCGGGCCTGGCGAGCCCAGAAGCCGGCGTAATCGGCCTCGGCTTCGGCCACAAGAGCGGCATAGCCCGCTTCGCCCTTCACATGGGCGTTGGCGACCCATTCCGGGCTGGGGGCGTAGGTGTTGAGCGTACTCATCGTGTGTCTCCTCGTTCTGGCTGCTTGGCGCGCACTGTGCGAGGAGTCACTGACGATGCCCTTACTCTCGGCTCTGCGCCCCGCGGCGCAAGCTTAGCGCGGCTCGGCGCGGGGCCGGCGTTTCAGCCCCATCAGCAGGCCCAGGCCGGCCAGCAGCAGGCCCGCGCTCGCCGGCTCGGGTACCGGGGCGTTGATGAATTGCAGGTTGTCGATCAGCAGCGCGTGATCCGTGGTGTTGGTGTGAATCCTCAACTCGTCAAAGACGATGTCGCGAAAGCCATAGATATTGGTCGAGCCCGTCAGCGATGAGGGCGCGGCGGCAGATTCGACCCAGCCACCATGGAAGTAGGCGTCAAAAGTCGAGACGCCGTTGTCCGCCGTCACCATCGCGAAGGCTGCGGCTGAAACGGGCTTGACGAAATGGATCGCGAAGTCGGTCGAGGCACCCACATTCGACCGGAAGTTGCTCACACGGTTGCCGCTGAAATGCACAAACGCCGGATTCATGTCGGCGTTGGCGAAAGCGGAATCGAACTTCAGGCCGAGGTTGACGAACTGATCGGACACGACCTCGCTCGCCCTCAGCGCAACCCATTCGAAGTCGACGGTGAGGTCTGGCGTGGTCAGCCCGGTGTCTGCATTGAAGAATTCGGCCCGGGCGGGGCCGCTCAGCAGCGCCAGCGCGGCGAGCAGGGCAGGCGGCACAAGTCGCAATTTCATTTGGATCATCAGGGACTCCCAGGAGGTTGAAGGGGACGGAGCGGCAGCGCCGTCCCTCTTCAGGACGGATCACCGCGGCAGATCCGGACATACACCCCTAGTTCATGGCCGCGGCCGCACCAACAWGCCCGGTGCGGCCACGAAAGGCTTGAAGCCCATGGCTTCATAAAGCTCGGCCGGCGCATAGGCCACGCGGCCCTGAATGACGAGGCTGGCACGGCGCAGCGCCTCGATGTCCTGGGACGGGTCGCCCTCGACGAGCAGCAGGTCGGCTGCATAGCCACGCGCGATGCGGCCACGCTCGGCGCTGGCGCCCGCCACCCGCGCACCGTTCCAGGTCGCGATGCGCAGCACCTCGGGCGCCGGAATGCCCGCCTTCACGTACAGCGCCAGCTCGCGGTGCAGACCCAGGCCGGCCGTGCCGTCGGTGCCCGCCACCAGCGGCACGCCGGCGCGGTGCATGTCGCGCGTCAACGCCAGCAGCTTGGCGTAGGAACGGCGGTAGGTGTCGAGCTTGTCGCCCGCCAGGTCCATCGGCGCCACGCGCAGCTGGCGCTGCCACAGCACGGGCAGATGCCCAGCCACGTCGCCCAGCACCGGGTCGAGCTCGCCCTGGGCCTGGGTGAACATGGCCTCGAAGGTCATCAGCGTCGGGTCGACGACGACCTGGCGCTCACGCAGCAGCGCGATGAAACGCCGCACCTTCGGGCTGGCAAGGTCCACGGCCTGGGCGTCGCTGCCCACGCGCTGAAAGCGCAGCAAGGTGCGGCTGTCGTCCCCCGGGCGGCTGACGAAGTTCAGCATGACCTGGTTGATGTGGGTCAGTTCCTCGTAGCCGGCGCGCACCGCCTGCTCGGCGAGCATGAAGGCCGGCACATGGCCGTTGACGTGCAGGCCCAGGCTGCGGGCCTTGGTCGTCAACGGCTTGACCCATTCGGGCTTGATCGAGTTGTAGAGCTTGATGCCGACAAAGCCATGGCAGGCATACCAGCTCACCGCATCCAGTGCCTCGTCCAGCGTCTCGGCGACGATGCCATTGCGCGCCGAGAAAGGGCTCTTGCCCTCGATGAAGCCGGCGGCGTAGACGTTCGGGCCGATGACCTCGCCGCGCTCGATGCGGTCGCGCAGGCGCAGCAACTCCTGGTTGTCGTTGCCGGGGTCGCGGATGCTGGTCACACCGCCGGCCAGATGCGCCAGGCCGTCCTCGCTCCACAGATGGGCGTGCATGTCCCACAGGCCCGGCAGCAGCGTCTGGCCGCGGCCGTCGATGGCGCGCTCGGGCAGCACGCGCAGCGCGCCGGGCTCGGTCACGGCGTCGATGCGGCCCTGTGAGATCCACACATCGCTGGGGCCCCGCATGCGCGCCGCCGGGGCGTCGAACCAGCGCACATTGCGGATCAGCGTGACGCCTTCGAACGGTTTGGCCAGGCGCTGGCGCAGCGCGCCGAGGCGCTCGTTGGCGGCCTGCTGCTGGCGGGCCAGCAAAGCGGGCACCAGTACCTCGGCGCCCTTCTCTGCCTCCGCGAAGCCGGGCCAGGTGATCGCGAACAACGCGTGGCTGGCGTCGTCACGTACCCAGTAGTACCAGGGCTGGGCATCGGCGCCGGTGACGGCCACCAGGGCCAGAGGCCCCGTCGCGGCATCGGGCGTCAGGCGGGCCAGGATCTCGGCGCGGATCTTCAGCCCGCCCAGCGTGCCGGCGCTGCCGTCGGGCTGGGCCAGCAGCATGCGCACCAGGGCGCCGTAGTAGCCCGGCGAGGCCTCCAGCGGGATGAAGACGAAGTCATCACCCGCCGGCACATCGCCACTGTCGGCCCGCGAACGCCAGCGCGCGTGGGCCTCGACGACATCGAAATCCTCGGCAATCTCGGCGCCCATGGTGCTGCGCCCCCGGCCGCGATAGTCGCGCGGCGCGCCGTTGGTGGCGAGGCGAAAGCTCTCCTTGATGTCCGGGCCGCGGCCGTTGTCGCGGTAGCTGTAGTCGGTCTCGATGCGGCCATCGGGCTGGGTTTCGACACGCAGATGGCCGGCCACATGCTCCTGCGACAGCACCGTGTACTCGGCGCCCCGCGCACTGCCGAGCGCGAGCCAAAGCAGCAGCCCGATCACACGCGGCGCGTTCATGACCGCGCTCCCGACCTGCCGCGCCGCAACGCCAGCAGGCCCAGGCCTGCCGCCAACAGCACCGGCACCTGGGGTTCGGGCACGCTAGACACAATGGCCCGCAGCTCGACGCTCTGCGGCAGGTAAAACTCCAAAGATTGCAGGCTGGCCGCAGCCCGTTGCCCGGGCATGCAGGCCAGGCTCAGACAGTCGGGGTCCGAAGACGCCACGAGGTGGTAGCTGCCGATCAGTGTCTGCGTCACCGAAAGATCCCAGTGCCCGGCACCCTGTGGCGCCGTGGCCCACACGGGCGGCGCCAGGCCAACCAAGCTGTCCAGACTCCCGAGCGCCACCGGGCTCGCTTCGGCGCCGAAATGCTCGGTGCCCGCGGCGGTCACGTCCCATCGGTTGGAGCCGCGGGCCGTGGCCAGCTGCGCATCGGGCGGCGCAATGAAGCGGCTGACGGCGCGCACGCTCATCTGGTCCGGATGGGGGGAGATGACCAGCTCCCAATGCGCGTCCAGCGGCATATGCCAAGGCTGGAAGTCGAAATGGAGGTCAAGCGTGCCAAGCCCGGCGTTGGGCTGGGAGGGGTTCCAGTTCAGCAGGAGGGCACCGCCACCCTGGAAGACCCATTGCCCATTCTCGAAACTCAACACCGGCGGGCTTTCCAACCCGCCCGTCAATACGCCGCCAGGGTCCTGGCTCTGCCAGCTCGCCCGCACGGTTGGCGTGATTTGGGTCTGGGCCATGCAGGCCGACGCGGCGCCTTGCAGCGCGCAGGCGGCAAGCACGGTTCGAGCAACTCGAAGGGGATGGCGGGACATGGCGCGTTCCAAGAGCGTGAGCGGCTTGCTCACCTGCTTTCAGACGCAGCCTTGCAGCGAATCCGGACAAGACCGCCGTCCCCCCGGCGCGCTCACTGGCCCAGCAGCACTCCCAGCAGCAGCCGCGCCTTGTCCCAGTCACGGCGCACCGTGCGGTCGGTGAGCTGCAGCGCCTCGGCGATCTCGAGGTCGT
Organism: Roseateles sp. P5_D6; assembly: GCF_054049415.1. Classification (NCBI taxonomy): domain Bacteria; kingdom Pseudomonadati; phylum Pseudomonadota; class Betaproteobacteria; order Burkholderiales; family Sphaerotilaceae; genus Roseateles; species Roseateles sp. P5_D6. The sequence goes on from NZ_JBFUMK010000009.1 coordinate 176,109, forward strand.
TGTAGCCGCCGAAATAGCGCATCTCCACCACCTTGGCCAGGCGCGGCTCGGCCGCGGCCAGGGCCTCCAGGGCCTCGTGCACCTTCAGCACCTCGTCTTCGCCGGCCGGCGTGCTGTCGGCGATGTGGGTGTCCAGCGTCAGGTGAGCCAGACCACTGCCACGGCGCTGGGCCTGGCGCTCGCGCACCGCGTCGATGATGACGGAGCGCATCACCTGTGAGGCATAGGCGAAGAAGGCGCGCCGGCTGTCCGGCCGCAGCCGTCCGCTGCCCAGAAAGCGCAGATAGCTCTCATGCACCAGCACCGTGGTGTCGAGCACGGTGTTGCGCCCGCCGTCGCGCAGGCGGGAGCGGGCCAACTTGCGCAGTTCGTCGTAAGCGGCAGCGAAGAGCCGGTCCTGGGCGCCGGCGCTACCGGCATTGACCTGTTCGATCAGGGTTTCGATGGCATCGTCTGGCACGGGCGCATGGTGCCAGCGCACTGCCGCCACGGACATCATCCTTACTGGGGATGTCCGCCCTGGCGATGCGCTTGCGTCTGACCTAGTGTGCGAACCCAATGAAAAGAGCCCAACGATGCTGACCCCGGCGGACATGAGCCGGCTGAGCCGACTGCTCGACCAGGCCCAGGCGCTGGCGCCCGAAAGCCATGAAGCCTGGCTGGCAGCACTGCCGCCGGACGCCGCACACCTCGCGGCGGCGCTGCGCGACATGCTGGCGAACCCGCCCGGCGAGCTGACACTGCCGCGCCTGGGCGCCTGGGAGGGCGAGGACCCCGCCGCCGTACACGCCGGCGACCGCATCGGCCCCTACCGGCTGCTGGAAGAGATCGGCCGCGGCGGCATGGGCAGTGTGTGGCGGGCCGAGCGGGCGGACGGCAGCTACCGGCGCGAGGTGGCGCTCAAGCTGCCACGGCTGACCTGGGGCGAGGGGCTGGCACGACTGATGGCCCAGGAGCGGGACATCGGCGCGATGCTGGAGCACCCCAACATCGCCCGCCTCTACGACGCCGGCATCGACATGCGCGGCTGGCCGTATCTCGCGCTGGAACTGGTGGCCGGCCAACCCATCGACGCCTGGTGTCGCGAGCAGGCCTTGAGCGTGAACGCGCGCCTGACGCTGCTGTTGCAGGTCATGCGCGCCGTCGGCTATGCCCACGGGCGGTTGGTCGTGCACCGCGACATCAAGCCTTCCAACGTGCTGGTGACGCCCGACGGCCAGGCCCATTTGCTGGACTTCGGCATCGCCAAGTTGCTGTCCGAGGCTGCCGTTGGCGCCGGCCTCACGCTGGCGTCGGAGCGCCATCTGACGCCCCACTACGCCTCGCCGGAGCAGTTGCGCGACGCGCCGGTCACCGTGTCCACCGACGTCTACAGCCTGGGCGTGCTGGCCTTCGAACTGTTGACCGGCCACACGCCGTATCGCCTTGCTCGCGACAGCCGCGCTGCCTGGGAAGCAGCGGTACTTGTCGATGAGCCCGAGCGCGCCAGCATCCGCTGCACTGACACCGCGACGGCCCGCGCGCTGCGCGGTGACATCGACGCCATCCTGGCCAAGGCGCTGCGGCGCGACCCGGCCGAGCGCTATGCCAGCGTCGACGCCTTCGCCCAGGACGTGGAGCGCCACCTGCGCGGCGAGGCGGTGCTGGTCCAGCCCGACAGCACTTGGCACCGCCTCGGCCGCACGCTGCGCCGCCACCGGCTTGCCTTCGGCACGTCGGCGGTCGTCATCGCCGCGCTGGCGCTGGGCGGCGGCATTGCGCTGCGCCAGGCCCAGCGCGCCGAGCTGGCGGCACAGCGCCAGCGCGTCATGACCAGTTTCACCGCGGCCTTGCTGCGAGCCGACCAGGCTGCCTTCTTTGCCCGCACGGATTCGCGCCGCCCCACGCCCGAGCTGACGCTGGCCGACAGCGCCGCGCTGGTCCAGCAGCGCTTCCCGGAAGAGCCCGAGCTGCAGGCCGACTTGCTGGGCGCGATCGCACGCCTCTTCCTGGAGATGGACCGGCCCGACCTGGCCGCCGATCATGCGCAGCGCCAGGTCGAAGCCTTGCAACGCGCGGACGCCGGCCGGCAGGCGCTGGCGGCGGCACGGCTGCTGGCCGCGGAGGCCTGGCTGGCGGCCAGCCGCTGGGCCGAGGCCGATGCTGCCGCGCAAGAGGCGCTGAAGCTGGCAGGCGGTGATCCCTTGCTGCGCGCCGAGGCGCTGGCCTCGATGGCGCAGGCTGCCTGGTCCGCCGGCCGTGCAAAGGCGGCGCAGGCCGCGCTGCAGGAGGTTGAGCCCATGCTGCCGGCACAGCCCGCCAGCTCGACGGCGCCGGCTCGCACGCAGGTGCTGCGCGCCGAGATGGCGGAGCGGGCAGACCAGCCCACCGAGGCCGACGCCCATCTGGAGCGCAGCGTCGCGCTGGCGCTCAGCGCGCACGGGGACGCATCGCCGCTCGTGCATCGGCTGCGATCTCTCGCCGCGCAGAGTCTGATCGAACATGGGCGCGCACAGGCCGCGGCGCCGTTCATCGACGCCGTCGTGCGCAACCTGAATGCACGCGGCGGCCAGGCGGTCATCGAGGCCCGCGTCATCCAGACCGAATTTGCGCTGGCCCGCTACCAGGCGGGCCTGGCCCGCCATGCGGATGCCCAGCAGGCCGCCGACTCGGCCACGGCCCTGATCGAAGTCCAGCCGGAGCCACCGCAAGCCCTGCAACTGCGCCTGAACCTGGCGCGCAGCCGCCTGGCCTACATCCACGGCGATATCCAGTCGGCGTGGACCTTTCTGCATTCCAGCTTTCCGGCATCCTCGGAAGGCCGGCCGCCCCGGTACTGGCAGCGCCTGCAATGGACCGCATCCGACATCTTTGCCGCCGCCGTGGGCGCCATATTCACCCAAGGCCACGAGGTGGGCGACTACTGGCAGAAGCTCATCCGCGATGGGCAGATGCGGCCGCTGGACCAGCCCGGTGACCTGGCGCGCTTCGCGCTGTGGCTGACGGCAGCGGGGGATGCTCAGGAAGGCCTGCTCAAGCTGGAGGCCGCGTCGCCTACACCGACCTCGCGCGCCATGTTGGCCTGGGTCAAAGCCCAGATCCTGCTCGACCTGGGTCGACCGGCCGAAGCCGCGGCCGCCGTGCAGGGCCTGTCGCCCGGGTCCACGCCTGACCTGCCACCCGAGCGCTTCACCAGCGAGGCCGTCGCTGCCCAGCTGGACTGCATCCAGGGCCGCGCCGGGGCCGGGCGCGACAAGCTCGTCGCCCAGGCCGAGGACCTCCTGCGTGACCGCAACCCGAACTCACCCCGGCCCGCCTGGTTGCGCGCCCAGGCGGGCCTGTGCGCCCTGGCCGCAGGCGACCGCCCTGGTGCGCTCGCTCTGGCAGCCCAGGCGCGCCAGGCCTTCAAGGCTCAGCCCGATGTGGCGGCGTATTCCAAACTGCCGCTGCAAAAGCTCGACATCGCACTGCAGCGCCGCTGACACGGCCTGTCCCTAGAATCCGCGCGTTCTTCGCCGACCCCGGACTTCCATGACAGCCCCGCTGCGCCCCCTGCCCCGCCTGATCTTCGCCAGCCGCTGGCTGCAACTGCCCCTCTACCTGGGCCTGATCCTGGCGCAGGCCGTCTACGTCTTCCAGTTCTGGACCGAGCTGGTGCACCTGATCGAGGCGGCGTTCGGCGACCAGCATGCGCTTGAAATCCTGGTCAAGAGCATTGGCTACAAGGGCGAGGCGATTCCCGGCAAGCTCAACGAGACGATCCTGATGCTGGTCGTGCTGGGGCTGATCGACGTGGTGATGATCTCCAACCTGCTGATCATGGTCATCGTCGGCGGCTACGAGACCTTCGTGTCGCGCATGGACCTCGACGGCCACCCCGACCAGCCCGAGTGGCTGAGCCACGTGAATGCCTCGGTGCTGAAGGTCAAGCTGGCCACGGCCATCATCGGCATCAGCTCCATCCACCTGCTGAAGACCTTCATCAACGCCGACAACTACGCCGAGAAGACGCTGATGTACCAGACCATCATCCACGTCGCCTTCCTGCTGTCGGCCATGGCCATCGCCTTCACGGACCGGCTGTTGCCGCAGCCGGCGCATCACGGCGACAAGCACTGATCGTTCGCGGCGGCTAGAAATTCGGGCCGAGCGCCGGGCCGCTCCCAAGCCGGCACGTCTGGCGATGTGCTCGCGGCTTGATGCCGCGAGCATCGCCGTCCCCTCGGGGGACCGGCTGGGTCGCCCGCGTTCAGCGAGGCGCAACCGGACGAGGGGCAGCGTTTCTAGCGGCCGACCATCTGCCCCGGCACCACCCAGGCGTCGAATTGCTCGGCCGTCACATGGCCCAGCGCCAGCGCCGCCTCGCGCAGGCTGCTGCCTTCCTTGTGCGCCTTCTTGGCGATCTGGGCGGCCTTGTCGTAGCCGATATGCGTGTTGAGCGCCGTCACCAACATCAGTGAGCGCGCCACCAACTCGGCAATGCGCCCCTCATTGGGCTCGATGCCGACGGCACAGTGCCTGTTGAAGCTGGCCATGCCATCGGCCAGCAGGCGTGCGCTCTGCAGGAAGTTGTGGATGACCATCGGGCGAAAGACGTTCAGCTCGAAGTTGCCCGACGCGCCGCCGATGTTGATGGCCACGTCGTTGCCCATGACCTGGGCGGCCAGCATGGTCACCGCCTCGCTCTGGGTCGGGTTGACCTTGCCGGGCATGATGGACGAGCCCGGCTCGTTCTCCGGGATGCTGATCTCGCCAATGCCGCTGCGCGGGCCGCTGGCCAGCCAGCGCACGTCGTTGGCGATCTTGGTCAGGCTGGCCGCCAGCGTCTTCAGCGCGCCGTGGGCGTGGACGAGGGCGTCGCAGGAGGCCATGGCCTCGAACTTGTTCGGTGCCGTGACGAAGTCATGGCCCGTCAGTCGCGCCAGCTCCGCGGCGACCTGCTCGGCATAGCCCTTGGGCGCGTTCAGCCCGGTGCCCACCGCCGTGCCGCCCAAAGCCAGCTCGTACAGATGCGGCAGCGCCGCCAGCACATGCCGCTCGCCGTGGTTCAGCTGCGCCACCCAGCCCGAGATCTCCTGCCCCAGCGTCAGCGGCGTCGCGTCCTGCAGATGGGTGCGGCCGATCTTGACGATGTCGTCAAAGGCCTCGGCCTTCTGCTGCAGCGTCGTGCGCAGTGCGCGCAGCGGCGGCAGCAGGCGCTCCTGCAAGGCCTGCACGGCGGCGACATGCATGGCGGTCGGGAAGACGTCGTTGCTGCTCTGGCTGCGGTTCACGTCGTCATTGGGATGCACCAGCCGCCCCTCGCCCCGCTCGCCGCCCAGCAGCTCGCTGGCGCGGTTGGCCAGCACCTCGTTGACGTTCATGTTCGTCTGCGTGCCCGAGCCCGTCTGCCAGACCACCAACGGGAACTCGTCAGCATGCAGGCCACCAATGACCTCGTCGGCCGCGGCCACGATGGCCTCGGTCTTGGCCTGGTCCTGCAGCCCCAGCCCACGGTTCACGACGGCCGACGCTCGCTTCACCTTGGCCAGCGCTCGAATCAGCTCGGGCGCCTGGCGTTCGCCGGAGATGTCGAAGTTCTGCAGCGAGCGCTGCGTCTGCGCGCCCCACAGCTTGTCGGCCGGCACCTCGATGGGGCCGAAGGTGTCGTGCTCGATGCGGGTTCTGCTCATGACGATTCTCACGAAGGCGGGGTTGGCTTTCAGCATAGCCAGGATGAGAACCCTTCTCATCTTTGCGGCCACCGATAATTCCGGCCGCCCCCAAGCTTGTCTGCCCTCCAAATGACCACGATCCGCCAGCAAGACCTCATCGACAGCGTTGCTGCCGCCCTGCAGTACATCTCCTACTACCACCCGGCCGACTACATCGCCCACCTGGCCCGCGCCTACGAGAGCGAAGCTTCGCCGGCGGCCAAGGACGCGATCGCCCAGATCCTCACCAACAGCCGCATGTGCGCGGAAGGCCGCCGCCCGATCTGCCAGGACACCGGCATCGTCAATGTCTTCCTGAAGATCGGCATGGACGTGCGCTGGGAAGGCTTTGCCGGCAGCATCGAGGACGCCATCAACGAAGGCGTGCGCCAGGGTTACCTCAACCCGGACAACAAGCTGCGCGCCAGCGTGCTGGACGACCCCATCTTTGCGCGCAAGAACACGAAGGACAACACGCCCGCCGTCGTGCAGATGGAGCTGGTGCCCGGCAACACCGTGGACGTCATCGTCGCGGCCAAGGGCGGTGGCAGTGAGAACAAGAGCAAGGTCTACATGCTCAACCCCAGCGACGACATCGTCGACTGGGTGCTGAAGACTGTGCCGACCATGGGCGCCGGCTGGTGCCCGCCCGGCATGCTGGGCATCGGCGTCGGCGGCACGGCCGAGAAGGCCGCCTTGCTGGCCAAGCAAGCGCTGATGGAAGACATCGACATGTACGAGCTGCTGCAGCGCGGCCCGCAGAACAAGCTCGAAGAGATGCGCATCGAGCTGTACGAGAAGGTCAACGCCTTGGGCATCGGCGCGCAGGGCCTGGGCGGCCTGACGACCGTGCTGGACGTGAAGATCAAGACCTTCCCGACGCATGCAGCCAGCAAGCCCATCGCCATGATCCCGAACTGCGCGGCCACGCGCCACGCCCACTTCGTGCTGGATGGCAGTGGCCCGAGCTACCTCGAGCCGCCCAGCCTGGACCTGTGGCCCGATGTGAAGTGGGCGCCAGACTACAACAAGAGCCGGCGCGTCGACCTGAACACGCTGACGCCGGACATCGTCGCCACCTGGAAGGCCGGCGAGACGCTGCTGCTGAASGGCAAGATGCTGACCGGCCGCGATGCCGCCCACAAGCGCATCCAGGACATGCTGGCCAAGGGTGAGCCGCTSCCGGTGGACTTCACCAACCGCGYCATCTACTACGTCGGCCCCGTSGACCCGGTGCGAGACGAGGTGGTGGGCCCGGCCGGCCCGACGACCGCCACGCGCATGGACAAGTTCACCGACATGATGCTGGCCAAGACCGGCCTCATCGCCATGGTCGGCAAGGCCGAACGCGGGCCGGTCGCCATCGAGTCCATCAAGAACCACAAGAGCGCCTACCTGATGGCGGTGGGCGGCTCGGCCTACCTGGTCAGCAAGGCGATCAAGGGCGCCAAGGTCGTCGGCTTTGAAGACCTCGGCATGGAAGCCATCTACGAGTTCGACGTGGTGGACATGCCCGTCACCGTGGCGGTCGACGCCACCGGCACCAGCGCCCACATCACCGGCCCGGCGGAGTGGAAGCAGCGTATCGCCTCGGGCAAGGCCGTCGGCATCCCGGTCGCCTCGGCCTGACGCCTACACAATCGGGTGGTCAACCTTGACCACCCGATATGACCCAAGTCCGCCCCCTCCAGCCCACCGACCGCGCCGCCTGGCAGCCCCTCTGGGACGGCTACAACGCCTTCTACGGCCGTGCCGGCGAGACCGCGCTGCCCGCTGAAGTCACCGAGACCACCTGGGCGCGCTTCTTCGACGCCACCGAACCGGTTCATGCACTGGTCGCCGAAGATGAAAGCGGCCAGCTGCTCGGCCTCGTGCACTACCTCTATCACCGCAGCACGACGCGCGTCGAGCTGACCTGCTATCTGCAGGACCTGTTCACGACACCTGAGGCGCGTGGCCGCGGCGTGGGCCGCGCCCTGATCGAGGCCGTGTATGCGGCGGCCCGCGAGGCGGGCATCAAGCGCGTCTACTGGCAGACGCACACCACCAACGCCACGGGCCGCGCGCTGTACGACAAGGTTGCACATCACATGGGCTTCATCGTCTACGCCCAAGACGTTGCCTGACCCCGGAGCGCTGCACGTGCGCCTGTTCCCTTTCGCCACCATCCTGCTCCTACTCGGCGCGCTGTCGCCGCCCGCACGGGCCCAGGCTGCCACCTGCTCCTTGAACCCGGTCGCCGGCGAGATGCGCGAGCTGACGTCGGGCGGGCGCACGCGCAGCTATCGCCTGTTCGTGCCGCCGAATGTCGCCAGCGGAACGCGGCTGCCCCTGGTGTTCGACCTGCACGGCACCGGCGGCAAGGCTGCCGGCCGCGCCAAGGAAAGCGGCTTCGAAGTGCTGGCGGCGCGCGAGGGCTTTGCCGTCGCCACGCTGCAGGCCGAGGACTCGCGCTGGAATGTGCCCGTCTTCACGCCGCGTGCTGACGATGTGCAGTACGTGTCCGACGTCATCGACGACATCGCCGCCCGCACCTGCATCGACCCGGCCCGCGTCTATTCGACCGGCTTCTCTGGCGGCGGGCGCATGTCGTCGCTGCTGGGCTGCCGCCTGAACCACCGCATCGCAGCCATCGCACCGGTCGGCGGGCTGCGCTGGTTCGGCCCCTGCGCGGGCCGCGCCGTGCCGGTGCTGACCGTGCATGGCCTGGCCGATTTCACGAACCCCTACGAAGGCCACGGCGACCGCGGCGCGGAATGGGTCGAGAGCGTGCCCGAGGCCCTGGCCGGCTGGGCGTCGCTCAACCGTTGCCAGCCCAAGCTGCTGCAAGACAAGCAGCCCGGGCCGCTGCAGACCATCCGCTACACGGGCTGCAACGGCGACGCCGAGGTTCGGCTGCTGCGCGTCGACGGCATGGGCCATATCTGGCCCCGCGCCGAGGTCGACGCGACCGTGACGATCTGGCAGTTCTTCAAGGCTCATCCGCTCCAGTAGGCGGACACAACAGGAGACCCGCATGTCCAACATCCGCGCCTACGCCGCCCTCTCGCCCGGCGGCGCCCTGCAGCCCTTCGACTACGACCCCGGCCCGCTGGGCGACGAGGAGGTCGAGATCACGGTCGAGCACTGTGGCATCTGCCACTCCGACCTGGCCATGATCGACAGCGAGTGGTTCCCGGCCGCCTACCCCGTGGTGCCCGGCCACGAGGTCATTGGCCGCGTCACGGCGCTGGGCGCCCATGCCAAGGGCCGGCAGATCGGCCAACGCGTCGGTGTGGGCTGGCATGCCAGCAGCTGCACGCATTGCAATTTCTGCCTTGGCGGCGAGCAGCATCTGTGCGGCAAGCGCCAGCCGACGCTGATCGGCCGCCATGGCGGATTCGCCGACCGGCTGCGCGCCCACTGGAGCTGGGCCGTCCCGCTGCCCGATGCGCTCGACCCTGCCGCCGCCGGCCCGCTGATGTGCGGCGGTGGCACCGTCTTCCTGCCCTTTGTACTGCATGCCATCAAGCCGACCGACCGCGTCGGCGTCGTCGGCATCGGCGGCCTGGGTCACCTGGCCGTCAAGTTCGCACGTGCCTGGGGCTGCGAGGTCACGGCCTTCACGTCGTCGCCCTCCAAGCGCGACGAAGCCCTCGCACTGGGCGCGCACAAGACGCTGTCCAGCGTCGACAAGGCCGAGCTGAAAGCCGCCGCCGGCAGCCTGGACTTCCTGCTCATCACCGTGGGCGCCGCGTTGAACTGGGACGCACTGCTGGCCACGCTGGCACCCAAGGGCCGCATGCATCTGGTCGGCGTCGTCACCGACGCGATGGCATTGAAGAGTGGCGGCCTGCTGAGCTGGCAGAAGAGCCTGTCGGCCTCACCCACACCGCCGCCCTCCGTCCTGAAGACCATGCTGGACTTCTCGGCACGGCATCAGATCCTGCCGCAGGTGGAACGTTTCCCGATGAGCCGCGTCAACGACGCACTGGATCACCTGCGCTCAGGCAAGGCGCGCTACCGCGTGGTGTTGGACGCCGATTTCTAGTCGCCAGTCGGTGCAGGTGCCTCCGGCGACGTGGCCGTGGTCGCCGACTTCGGCTGGCGCTGCACCTGCTGCGGGTAGGGAATGTCCACGCCCAGGCCTTGCAGCGTGTGCAGCACGGCCAGGTTGACGTCCGAGCGCACGCCGCCGCTGCCGTTCTCGGGGTCCATGATCCAGAAGAACACGCTCAGCTCCAGGCCGCTGTCGGCAAAGCGGCTCAGCTGCACCGACGGCCCCGGGTCGCTCAACACGCGCGGGACTTCGGTGACGGCTTTGGTGATGGCCTGCATGACGTTGTCGACGTCGCAGTCGTAGTCCACCTGCACCACCGTCGACAGCAGCACGCGCGGGTCGGCCAGCGACGAGTTCTCGACCCGCTGAGTGATCAGGATCTCGTTGGGCACGATGGCTTCCTTGCCGCCGAGCGACCGGATCACCGTGTAACGCGTCTTGATGTCGGTCACGCGGCCCTCGAAGCCGTCGACCTTGACCATGTCGCCGATACGCAAGCTCCGCTCGGCCAGSATGACAAAGCCGCTCACGTARTTSGCCGCCAGCTTCTGCAGGCCAAAGCCCASRCCCACGCCYASCGCGCCGCCCAGCACGCCCAGGGCCGTCAGGTCGATGCCCGCAGCCGACAGCGCGAACAGCAGGCCGATGAAGAGCAGCAGCGAGCGGATCGCGTTGGACGCGATCTTGCGCATGGACAGGTCCAGTGACTCGCGGCGCAGCAGCTGGGCCTCGATGGCCGACGAGATCCACAGCGCAACGACCAGCACCAGCGTGGCCGTCAACCCGCCCTCGATGAGGTTGCGCAGCGTCAGCTTGACGGTGCCGAATTTCCAGCCGATGTCGTCCAGCTCGTCCATCAGCACGGGCCACAGGCCGGTGATCCACAGCACCGCGCCGATCCACACCAGCCAGGAGCCCAGCTTCTCCAGCGCCTTGAAGGCGGTCGAGTTGGGCCAGGCGGCGCGCAGCACGCGGGCGATGAGGCGGATGGCGGCCAGCGACACCAGCACCGGCAGCGCCAGCTTGAAGAGGGCCGGTGCCAGCCCGTACAGCGGCAGCAGGCGGCGCGCGCCAAAGGCCAGGGCCAGGGCAAACAGCGGGAAAAGCGTGCCGTCGATGACGCGATCGCCGAACAGCACGCTGTTCTCGCGCCGGGTCACGGCGCGCGACAGCGCCCAGCTCAGCAACCCTGCCAGGGCCAGGCAGCCAAGCAGCAGGCCCCATTCGGCCAGCGCGTCAGCGCTGAAGACGCGGGTCAGCAAGGCCTGGAGTTCGGCCAGGCTCAAAGGTTGGTGCATACGGTTTTAGTCAGTTGGGGACAGAGCTACTCGCTGCGCTCGGGCGGTCTGTCCCGCAAAATTCTCAGCTTAGTTGGGGACAGAGCTACTCGCTTCGCTCGGGCGGTCTGTCCCGCAAAGTTCACAAATCAGCCAATACGCGCAAATGGATGCCTACGCTGCGCGCGAGGGCGTGCAGGTTATAGCCGCCCTCCAGGACCGACACGATACGGCCTTGCGCATGACGGTCGGCCACGGCCTTGATCTTCTGGGTGATCCATTCGTAGTCGGCCTCGACGAGGCCCAACTGGCCGAGATCGTCGTCGCGGTGGGCGTCGAAGCCGGCGGAGATGAAGATCATCTGCGGCTTGAAGCGCTCCAGGGCCGGCAGCCACATGGCCTCGATGATCTCGCGCACCTCGCCGCCACGCGTGTAGGCCGGCAGCGGCACGTTGACCATGTTGGTGCCCTTGGGGACGGCACCGCTGTAGGGGTAGAGCGGATGCTGGAACAGGCTGACCATCAGCACGCGGTCGTCGCCGGCAATGATGTCCTCGGTGCCGTTGCCATGGTGGACGTCGAAGTCGACGATGGCCACGCGCTTGAGGCCGCGCCGGTCCAGCGCGTGCCGGGCAGCGATGGCCACGTTGTTGAAGAAGCAAAAACCCATGCTCTGGTCGCGCGTGGCATGGTGGCCCGGCGGGCGCACCGAGCAGAAGGCGTTGTCGGCACGGCCGTCGATGACGAGGTCGGTCGCCTGCACGGCAGCACCCGCCGCATGCAGGGCGGCGGTCCAGGTATGGGCGTTGGCCGAGGTGTCAGGGTCGACGGCGCAACGTTCGCCCGTCTCGGCGCAGTCCCGCAGCAGGGCGCCGATCTCGGCGACATAGCCGTGGGTGTGAGCCAGCTCCACGTCCTTGAGGTCCACCGGCCGGGCGTCGAAGTACTCGAGCGCCTGGCCCAGGCCCGAGGCGATCAGCCAGTCGTCGATGGCGGCCAGCCGCTCCGGGCATTCGGGATGGCCTTCGCCCATGTCGTGGCGGCGGCATTCGGGAGGGTTGAAGTAGGCGGTAGGCATGTCTCTTGATATGGTCCAGCCTCATGACGCAAGCTCCATCACGAACGCTGGCAGCGCAACTGCTGGCACTGCAAAACCAGATTAGCACGGTCATCAAGGGCAAGCCGGCGCAGATCGCCGATTCCCTGGCCTGCCTGATCGCCGGCGGCCACCTGCTGATCGAGGACCTGCCCGGCGTCGGCAAGACGACGCTGGCCCATGCGCTGGCCATTTCCCTGGGGCTGAAGTTCTCGCGCCTGCAGTTCACGGCCGACCTGCTGCCCAGCGACCTGCTGGGTGTCAGCGTCTACGAGCGCGAGAAGAACGGCTTCGCCTTCCACCCCGGCCCGGTGTTCGCTCAGGTGCTGCTGGCCGACGAGATCAACCGCGCCGGCCCCAAGACCCAGAGCGCGTTGCTGGAGGCCATGGAGGAGCACCAGGTCAGCATCGAGGGCATCAGCCACCCGCTGCCCGAGCCCTTCTTCGTCATCGCCACGCAGAACCCCAGCGAGCAGCTCGGCACTTTCCCGCTGCCAGAGTCGCAGCTGGACCGCTTCCTGATGTGTATTTCCCTTGGCTACCCCGACGCCGCCGCCGAGCGCGAGCTGCTGACCGGGAAGGACAGCCGCGAGCAACTGCGGTCGCTGGGCGCCCTCATGACGCCGGCGGAGCTGATCCAGGCGCAAGCCGCCGTCAAGGCCATCCACGCCGCGCCGCCGCTGCTGGACTACCTGCAGGCACTGATTGCGGCCACACGCTCGGGCCAATGGTTCGTGGAAGGCCTGTCGCCACGCGCCGGCCTGGCCGTGCTGCGAGCCTCCCGCGCCCGGGCCCTGCTGCAGGGGCGTGACTACGTCTCGCCCGACGACGTGCAGGCCATCCTGCCGCAAACCATCGCCCACCGCCTGCAGCCTCGCGCCGGCGCGGGCCGCGGCGCTCGCGAGCAGGTGCGGGCGATGATCGAAGCCATCGCCCTCCCCTAGCTTGGCGCTGATTGCCGGCCTGGCGCTCCTGCGCAGCCGGCACGTCGCGGTTGGCCGGACGGGTTCGGGCCGGGCAGATCGGCGGGATGGTTATCCTGCCGCCCCATGTACGTGCCCTTCTTCGGCTTGAAACAAGCGCCGTTCTCGATCGCGCCGGACCCGCATTACCTGTTCATGAGCGAGCGCCACCGCGAGGCGCTGGCTCACCTGCTGTACGGGCTGGACGGGGGCGGCGGCTTCGTGCTGCTCACCGGCGAGATCGGCGCCGGCAAGACCACCGTTTGCCGCTGTTTCCTGGAGCAGATCCCGGCGAACTGCAACGTCGCCTACATCTTCAATCCCAAGCTCACCGTCACAGAGCTGCTGCAGGCGATCTGCGACGAATTCCATGTCGTGGTGCCGGCGGGCGCGCGGACGGTGAAGGACTACGTCGACCCGCTGAACGCCTTCCTGCTGGCGCAGCACGCGGCCGGGCGCAACAACGTGCTGATCATCGATGAGGCGCAGAACCTCTCGGCCGACGTGCTGGAGCAATTGCGCCTGCTGACCAATCTGGAAACCAGTGAGCGCAAGCTGCTCCAGGTGGTGCTGATCGGCCAACCCGAGCTCCGCGGCATGCTGGCCCGGCCGGAGCTGGAGCAGCTGGCGCAGCGCGTGATCGCGCGCTTTCACCTGGGCGCGCTGTCCGAGGCCGAGACGGCACAGTACATCCGCCACCGCCTGAACGTGGCCGGCCTCACCGGCGCGCTGCCCTTCGATCGCAAGGGGCTGCGCCTCATCCACCAGCTCACCCGCGGCGTGCCGCGCCGCATCAACCTGCTCTGCGATCGCGCACTGCTGGGCGGCTATGCCAGCGGCCAGGCGCAGGTCACGCGAACAATAGTGCGCCAGGCTGCGCGCGAGATGTTCGACGAGCAGGCCGCACCGCCCATGCCCAGGCGCAGGCCCGTCGCGGCGGGCATTGGTGTGGCCCTGCTGGCCGCGGCCATCGTGGGCGGCTGGCTGGCCTGGCGGGCGCAGCAGGCCACCATGGACGGGCGCCTGCAGAAGGCCAGAGCGGAGGGCATGGCTGCGGCTGCCAGTGCGGCATCTGCTGCGGCAGCGGCTGCGAGTGCGGCTTCGCAACCCGCCTCCGCGGCCAGCCGCGCCGAGCCAGCCCCCGAACTGCTGACGCTCGCCGACTGGAAGCCGCAGGACGCCGACGCCTGGGCGGCCCTCGCCCAGCGCTGGGGCCTGCCGCTGCCGGACAAGGCCGCCCCCTGCACCGTGGCCGCGCAGCGCGGCCTGCAGTGCTACCGCAGCGGCAGCGGCAGCCTCTCGCTCATCCGCCTCATCGACCGCCCCGTGCTGCTGACCCTGCAGCGCCCCGGCCACCCGGCGGCCCTGGCCGCGCTGGTGGCGCTGGGCGCGCAGCACGCCACGCTGGTCGTGGACGGCACGCCCCGCCGCGTCACGCTGCCCGAGCTGGCCGGCGCCTGGCGCGGCGAGTTCACGACCTTCTGGCGCGTGCCACCGGGCTATGCAGAGCGGGCCGAGAACATCGTTCCCCTGCGCAACTGGCTGGCCACACAGCTCGCCAGCGTGCCGGGTAGCGCGCCGTCCGCGCCGGCCTCCGCACCCGCGCCCGGCTGGCCCGAGCTGAGCCGCCAGGTGCAGGCCTTCCAGGCCAGCCAGGGTTTGCAACCCGATGGCCGCGTCGGCCCCATCACCCTGATGCAGGTCAACCGAGCTGCCGGTATAGCCGAGCCGCGCCTGGACGTGGCGCGCTGAACGCGAGAATCGCAAGACCTAACGCCATGTCCTACATCCTCGACGCCCTGCGCCGTGCCGAAGCCGATCGCGAACGCGAGCGCGGCCAGGTGCCGGGCCTGAACACCCAAGCGGTATCCACCAGCGACGCCGCCCGCGCCGCCGGCCCACGCCGCTGGCTGCCCTGGGCCGGCGGCGGCCTGCTGCTGCTGGCTGGCATCGGCGCCGGCAGTTGGTGGGCAAGCGGCCCGCAGGACGCGACCCCGCCGGTTTCGCCGCCAACGCCCACCCCGGTGGCCACCGCGGCGCCAGTGGCTGTGCCCGCGCCACCCGCCGCGCCAACGCCACAGCCCACCGCGTCCGCCTCGCCCTACCTGCCACTCGTGCCACCGCCGGTCGCGGTGACCACAGCACCGGCGCCCCGTCCCGTCAGCGAGGCCACGCCCGCACCCGTGGCTGTCGCCGTGCCTGCCCCCGTTCCTCCAGCACCGCCCGCCCCAGCTCCCACCCCAGCCACCGAAGCTCCCATCCCCCGCCTGGCCGAGCTGCCCGAAGCCATCCGCCGCGACGTGCCCCGCATCGTCGTCAGCGGCTCCGTCTACTCCGACGACCCGCGCGGCCGCTTCGCGATGATCAATGGCGAGGTGCTGCGCGAAGGCGCCCAACTGGGCCCCGACCACGTGCTGGAGCTGATCCGCCCGCGCGAGCTGGTGTTCAGGTTCAGGGGCCAGCGCTACCGGCAACCGGTGTAGGCGCCTAGGCCGCCACGTCGCTGGCAAAGCAACAGCATGCCTGCAGCACCACGCGCCACCATTGACGCGTGCCGCACGCCGCAGGCAGACTGGCGGCCTTCATCAATCAGCCCGCAAAGGAGAAAACCATGGAACAAGCAGATCGTGTCGCCCTCCTCCTGCCGGCTGCCTGAGCGCCCAGCACCACTGAGTTCGAACTCGCGTTCGGACTGACCTCGCGTCCACCGCGGGTCCATTGATCGCCGCAACAGCGCGGCCGGCTTCCCACCTGTTGCTCCGCGCCACCGTGCGCGGACGAAGCCCACTTTCAATGGACTCCCATGATCGAATTCGATTTCGAGACGCTGCACGCCCTCGGGCTCACCCCCGCCATCGCGAGCCGTGCGGTACAACTTCCTCAACCCCATGACGAACCCGGCCTGCGCCTGGCCCGCGTGGTGGAGGCGCAGCGCGACTGCTTCACGCTGCATGACGGCTACACCGAGCTGTTTGCTCGCGCGCTGCCCCGGCTGGTGCAGCAGCTGCAGGCCCAGGTTCAACAGCTGACCATCGGCGACTGGGTCGGCGTTCACATCGACGCGCACGGCCAGGCCTGGATCGCCGACCGGGTCGAGCCCGTCACGCAGATCGCACGCCGCGCCAACGACGGGCGCCGCCAGCCGCTCGCGAGCAACGTCGACGCGGCGCTGCTCGTGATGGGGCTGGACGCCGACTTCAACGCGCGCCGCATGGAGCGCTACATTGCGATGGTGCGCGCCTGCGGCGTGGTGCCGGTCGTCGTGCTCACCAAGCTCGATATCGCGCCGCAAGCGCAGGCACGCATCGCCGAGATGTATGCCCGCCTGCCCGCGACCGTGCCGGTGCTACCGGTCAACGCGCTGACGCGCCAGGCCAGCACCGAGATCGGCCCTTGGCTGCATGCAGGCCAGACGCTGGTGCTGCTCGGCTCCTCGGGCGCCGGCAAGTCCACGCTCATCAACACGCTTGCCAACGCCGGCCAGGCCACGGGCGGCGTGCGCCAGGGCGACGGCCGCGGCCGCCACACGACGACGGCGCGCTCGCTGCACCGCTGCGTGCAAGGCGGCTGCATCATCGACACGCCGGGCCTGCGCACCTTCCGGCCCGATGCTGACGCCAGCACGCTCGCCGCCACCTTCGAGGACGTGCAGGCGCTCGCGCAGCAATGCCGGTTTCGCGATTGCTGCCACGAGAACGAACCCGGCTGCGCCGTGCGCGCCCGCGTCGACGCGGACCGGCTCGACAACTACAAGAAGCTGATGCGCGACGCCCAGCGCGGCGAGCAGACGGCGCTGGAGCGCATAGCGCAGCGCAGCAAGTGGAAGAAGATCGGCAAGGCGGGCAGCCAGCGTGCGCGGGAGAAGAGGGCTTGAGGGGGCTCGAGCAAGACAGCGGCTTGGCAATGCCAGCATCTCATGCAGATGACGACCTCCGATCGCTAGAAGGTGTTCCGACCCGAGAAGAACGCAATCATTTGCGCAGACTGCTCTGGTCTGCATCGGCGGTGGCACGCGTGCTAGTGGGACATAGCCGTCGAATCGCGAGTCATGCGCCGTGTCGGATCGAAGGGATGGTCTCGCCTGGCACCTCGCGTGAGGCCAACGGCGTCAGCGTGCTGGCCCGGTCCGAACTGGCGCAATTCGGCAAAGGTCTTCGCCCAGTCGCTCGGTGGCTGAAATCCTTCACCACAATCGTCACCGACGCTGGTGGAGGAAACGTGCGTGACGGCATCCAACAGTAGCTGACTAAATCGCTTTGTATCCGCAAATCCCAGTTTGTTCTTGACGTCGTGATTTGTAGCCGTGACGACGCCGTTCGACGACAGGATGTACTTGTCGAAATACTGCGTTTGCGCTACGAGCGAAACCTTCTGGCCATCCAGATACCCTTTGAGTGCGTCATCCTTGAATGGATACGGCATGCCCGACCAAAAAGCGTTGAACAGTCCATCCCAGTGGCTCGGCAGGTAAGTCTTCGGATGAATGACCGGGACAACCATTTCCGCCACCGGCTTTCCGCCTGTGCCGATCCATGCGTCGACCTTAGTGAGTCCGGCATCCGTCATTGCAGCGGCCAAGTTGCCAAGAGGTGGCCCGAAGTTCACACCGTCGACCACGATGTCCTTGTCCAGATCGAACGCGCTTGCCGAATTGCTGACGAAGAATGAGAGCTGGCCCTCGGGACTGTCCACCGTGAACAGGTAGGCCCTGTTACCGCCCCCGTTGGGGTAGTCCTCTCCAACGCCGGCGCGAAGGCCTCCGGACTTCGGGTCGGGAATCGGCGGTCGATACAGCTCTCGCGCAAAGTGCTGTATCGGATTGCTTGAGTCGCCGCTGTGGTTCCAGCGAACGACACGCATGGTGATGCCGTCGCCCAGTGAGATCTTTTCGCCGCCGCTGACGCTGCGGCATTGGGACCCGGCTACGCCTTGTGCTGCGGCTTGCATGCAAGTGGATGAGCCGCCAATCATCGGGGCGCCGGTCAGTTTCGCCCACGTGGGGGTGTCCCAACTGTGGTCCCAATGACTGTGGCCGACAACAAGCAGATCGAGCTTGTCAGTCCCCAGCATTGCATCGCGCACCTTGGTGATGGAGGCGACGTCGACGCCTGCCGGCTCCTTCGTGTAGGCATACACGTCATTTGCGTAGACCGGAGACGCCGTGAACAAGTTTTCGGGCAGACGGGAGATGTAGCCGTCCATGACGATGCGCTTGTCGCCGACCTTGAAATACCAATTGGCGATCGACATCCAGGTCATTTCCACCGACGGCGGCGCCGCGTTGGCGACCGACGAGAAGATCGCCGCAACAGCCGCAGAGGGCACCCAGCTCACCAGCTTGTGCTTCATCAAACTTCTCCGGTGGGGCGGATAACCATCTCCAGACGTCGCATATACGGCATTCGGGCATTTCGTGGGTGTTGATAGGCCGCGTGTATTCCTCGGCAATGCGCACTTCGACGCGGCTAGACACCCCGAAAGCAGACCACTTCAACCGTCGGCTCCTGGCCGATCCGCGAAATTGGCAGTGAACCCCGCCTAACCCAGGTGCATCTGACCGGCGCCCACTAAGCCGATCAGCCCGATCACGATCAAGTAGATTGCGACGATGTAGTTGAGCAACCTGGGAACCACGAGGATCAGGATGCCGGCGAGCAGGGAGATGATCGGGGCAAGGCCGAGATGGAGATTCATAGAAATTTCCTTGGTTATCGCACGGCCTCGACGACAAGAGCATCGCCAAGCATGCACTTCAGCCTACCCGAAAGCTGCCGATCGTCAGCGGCGTCTCCTGGCCGATGCCGAGCATCCGCTCAGATCCCTGCAAGCTGAAACCGCCGTTGGACTGCTCATAGCTGCTCGATGGCGACCTTGACCAGTTCGGCGACACGCTCTGCCTCAGCATCGGTATGGAAGCGCACCTCGATCCAAGGCGAGGACGAAGAACGGGTCGGATGGTGAACGGAGCCGGCTGGATGGGAGAGACCCAACGCGCGGATGACCTTCTTTGTGAGTCTCAGGTCGAGTTCATGGTCGTCGTGGAAGTGCGCAAACTCCCTTCCCCTAAAGAATAGAGCTGTACCACCCGAGACAGGAGACGGTTCGGCAGCTAGTCCTTCGATAGAGACAAGCGACTGAAGCAGTTTCAGCTTGAGCATGTTCACGTGGTGCCGACATCGAAGTTGCGTGGAGAGCCTACCTGAAAGCCGTCGTTCGCAACTGACTGCTCATGGCCGGGAGCGGGTCACCGACCCGGCATTCCCGGATGACAGCTACCGCGCTGCCCAACCACTTGCCGCACCCGAATCCGGCCTGCGCATGCCCATGCGACCGAAGTGCGCGTGACTGCTTCACATTGCATGACGGCCATACCAAGTTGTTTGCCCGAGGCCCGCGCGCTGGTTGGCTATCCGGTGACCGCTTGCCAGCCGACCTCTCTGGCGCCAGGTCAGGCCACCTGGCTCCACACCACCGCGTGCGGCTTCACCGAAGCGCAGATGGGGCCGCCATCGGCCATGGTGCCAAGGACACGGGCCTCGATGGCGCCCGCACTGGAAGCCAGCACGGCCTCCACGACCTCGTGGGGAATGGAAGCCAGCTTCAACTTGGCGCGGCGCGTCCAGTTGGAGCCCGGCTGTCCCGCGAGAGCGCCCGAGTTGAGGTAGACGAAACGATCCGCGGGCGTGCCCTGAGCGAACTCGCCCAGGAAGTTGACTGACCCATCCGGCAAGGGCAACCCCAGGCGAAGCGACAACTCGAACTGGATCGTCTCGCCCCGCTCAGCCAACGGCGCCAGCAGTTCGGACTTGCCGCGCTGCACGGCGAAGCTGACGCCAGGCGGCGGATCGACGACGACGATCCGCATGCGAAGGCTGGGTGCAGCCAAGCGTTCGCTCACGAGCAATCCCACCCCAGCCGCACCACGCCGCAGTGCCGGCACATGAACTTGTAGAACGCGTTGTCGCCCGCGGGCTCGTAGTCCTCGGTCGCGCGGGCCCAGTCCTTTTCGGTCAGCCCGTAGTGCTGCCGCCAGTCCGCCTTGGTGGCCTCGCTCGCACGCTCCACGTCCTGCACCGACGCATCACCGCGGAACTCGCAGGCGTCGTTGCAATGAGCCAGCCACTCTTCCTGCTGCCAGGACGAGAAGCCCGGTGTCCTCAGGCTCACCTCGTCGACGATCTCCTGCGCCAGCCCCGCCTGCTGGAGCGGATGCGCGTCCGAAAAGCTCGCGCCCAGCTTGCTCGCCGCCGAGCCATCCGCAATGCACCAGGGGCACAGCTTCTCGTCCAGCTCGCTGGTCGCATAGACCGGCTGCACGTAGACGAAGCCGCGCGCCTGGCCGCAGCAGGCGCACTGGACCCGTCGCGGCTCGATGGCCCCGGTAGCCATCGGGTCGGGGTGGTAGCGGAAATGGGGAAGGTCGCTGTCCATCGGTACTCCGTGTGAGACTGGATTCTGGCTCGCCGCCCAGGCCCATGCTGAGGCTCTCTAGAATCCGCACCCTTTTGCCAGCTCCCTGCACCCGGCTCCATGGACATCGTCGTCAACGAAGAACTCAAGGCTTACATCGACCCATTGACGGCGGAGGAACACGAGGCCCTGGAGCGCAGCATCCTGGCCGAGGGCTGCCGCGATGCGCTGGTGCTGTGGGGCGACGTGCTGGTGGACGGGCACAACCGCTACGGCATCTGCAGCAAGCACGGGCTGCCCTTCCAGACGGTGCAGAACCCTCGCTTCAAGTCCATGGAGGACGTGCATCTGTGGATGATCGACCAGCACCTGGGCCGGCGCAGCATCTCGGACTTCCAGCGCGGCGTGCTGGCGCTGCGCAAGCGCGAGATCGTGGCCGAGCGGCGTGCGCGCAGCGCCGCTGTGGAAGCGGCTGAGCCCGTCGCCCAGGCAGCGGCACCGGCACCCGCCCAGGACGCCCTGCAAACGCGCGAAGCCCTGGCCAAGGCCGCGCGCCTGAGCAGCAAACAGGTGGTGATGATCGAGAAGATCCAGAAGCAGGCCACGCCCGAGGTGGTGGCCGCGGTGAAGGCCGGCGCGATCTCGATCAACGCGGCCGCGGCCGTCGCCACCTTGCCGGCCGAGGAGCAGGCAGCCGCTGCGGCGGCCGGTGCGCAAGAGCTCAAGCAGGCAGCCAAGCGCGTGCGCGAGACCAAGCGCAAGCCGCCCGCGGCCGACCCGATGCTGGATACGGCAGAAGCCTCCGCGCCGGAACCCACGATGGAAGCGCTGCGCCAGCGGGTCTCGGCGCTTGAAGCCGAGAACGCGGCGTTGCGGCAGGAACTGGCAGCGCTTCGCCCACAGCCGTCCTCGCCCCACCCTGTCGAGGAAGCGCAAGCACCCTTCTGAACACCCCCAGGTCACGCTGAGGCTTGCGAACCCCACGTATCCTCTGACCCATGGCTCCCGTCCAAGCCCTGCGCCAACGCTGGCAAGCCTGGTGGCAGGCCCGCCAGTCGCCCGCCGACACCCACCAGACGACGCAGCGCAATGTCTACATCGTGCCGACCTGGGCCGGCGTGGCCTTCTGCGGCACGCTGGGCGTGCTGCTGCTGGCCAGCATCAACGAGCAGCTGAGTCTGGGTTACGCGCTGACCTTTGCGCTGACCGGCGCGGGCCTGGCGTCCATGCACACCACCCACGCCAACCTGCGCGGCCTGCAGATGGATCTGAAGGCGCCTGAGGGCGTGCACGCCGGTGACGAGTACGCGCTGGAGCTGCGCCTGCACAACCCGGGCAGCGCGCGCTTCGGCATCGCCGTCAGCGCGCAGCTCGACAGCGGCGCCACCGAGCCGGCCTGGATCGACGTGCCGGCCCTGGGCCATGCAGTGCTGAAACTGCGCCTGCCGGCTGACAAGCGTGGCCTGCGCGAGCTGCCCCGCCTCATCGTCACGACACGCTTTCCGCTCGGCTTCTTCCGCGCCTGGAGCTACTGGCGGCCAGCCAGCAAGGTCTGGGTCTACCCGCGGGCCGAGGAGGTGCTGGCGCCCTTCCCCACCCAGGCCGAGGCAGGCGCTGGCGAAGCCGCGTCGACACGCCAGTCCTCCAGCGGCACCGATTTCTCCGGCGTGCGCAGCTACCGCCGCGGCGACTCGATGAAGCAGATCCTGTGGCGCAAGTCCGCGCTGGCGCTGGACCAGGGCCTGCCGCTGTGGGTGCGCGAAACCGAGGCGCCGCTGGCCCAGGACCTGTGGCTGGACTGGCGTGACACCCAGGGTCGCGATGTCGAGGCACGCCTGTCGCGCCTGGCCGCCTGGGTTCTGGCGGCTGAACGCCTGGGCCAGCCCTATGGCTTGCGCATGGCGGGGCGTGACCTCACGCCTTCCCTCGGGGCGGCCCACCGCCAAGCTTGCCTCGAAGCCCTCGCGGGGTTTGACGCATGAATGGTTTAGCTGCCTGGTGGGCCCGCCTGCCGCGTGACGCGCGCGACAGCTTCTTCCTGCTCGGCGTCATCACGGCCGTCATCGCGCCGCATGCCGACCACCTGCCCTGGTGGAGCAGCGCGCTGACCACCGTCGTGCTGGCCTGGCGCGCCTCGCTGGCCTGGCGTCAACGGCCGCTGCCCGGGCGCTGGTGGCTGGCCGCCGTCATCGCGGTCTACACGGGCCTGACCTGGCTGACCTTTCGCACGCTGATCGGCCGCGAGGCCGGCATCACGCTGCTGGTCATGCTGATGGCGCTCAAGACCATGGAGCTGCGCGCGCGCCGCGATGCCTTCGTCGTCTTCTTCCTCGGCTTCTTCCTGGTGCTGACGCAGTTCCTGTACTCGCAGTCGCTGCTGATGGCGGTCTGGTCGCTGGCGTCGCTGTGGGGGCTGCTGGCCGCCGTCGTGCTGGCGCAGATGCCCACGGGCATTCCCAGCATCGGCATCGCGGCAAGGCGCGCGGCCAGCACCACGGCGCTGGGCCTGCCCGTCATGGTGCTGCTCTTCGTGCTGTTCCCGCGCATCGCGCCGCTGTGGGGCGTGCCGACCGAGGCCATCGGCCGCACGGGCCTGTCCAACCAGCTCGAGTTCGGCGCGATGAACGAGATCGCCAACGACGAGAGCATCGCGATGCGGCTGAAGTTCGAGGGGGCCTTGCCGCCGCCCGACCAGCGCTATTTCCGCGGCCCGGTGCTGACCCGCTTCGACGGCAAGACCTGGCGCGCCTATGACTCCCGCTCCAGCCAGAGCTGGCTGCGCGGCCGCGACGACCTGGCCACGGCCGGCCCGGCGCTGCGCTATGAAATGACGCTGGAGCCGCTGCGCATCTCGGTGCTGCCCCTGCTGGAGATGAGCCCAGGCGGCGTCGGCAGCGAACTGAACCTGACCGACCTGACCGTCGTGCGCGGGCCCGAGCTGCAATGGCTGTCGCCGCGGCCCATCACCGAGAGGCTGAGGGTGGCCACCAGCGCCCACACGGCCTGGCGGGCCGGGGAGCGCCGCAACCGCCTGCAACTGACCACCGACCTCGACCTGCCCGCCGGTCTCAATCCGCGCACCCGTGCCTGGGCCGAGCTGCTGGCCGGCGAGGCGCGCTTTGCCACGCTGGGGCCAGGCCCGCGTTCCGAGGCTCTGGCCGCAGCCCTTCTGGAACACATCCGCAGCCAGGACTTCACTTACACCCTCACCCCCGGCCGCTATGGCGAGACCTCGCCCCACGTCATCGACGAATTCTGGCTGGACCGGCGCCTGGGCTTTTGCGAGCACTTCGCCTCCGCCTTCGTCGTCGTCATGCGCGCCATGGGCGTGCCGGCGCGCATCGTCACCGGCTTCCAGGGTTGGGACGCCGAACCCCAGGACGGCTATCAGGTCGTGCGCAACGCCAATGCCCATGCGTGGGCCGAGTTCTGGGTCGAAGGCCGCGGCTGGGTGCGCAGCGACCCGACCGCCGCCGTGGCGCCCAACCGCGTCACCCAGGGCCTGGCGCTGCGGCCGCAGCCCGGCGTGCTGGGCCAGTTCAACCCGACGCTGTGGCGGGCCATGCGCAATGGCTGGGAGACCGTCAACAACCGCTGGCAGCAACTGGTGCTGAACTATTCGCGCGACAACCAGTTCGACCTGCTCAAGCGCCTGGGCTTCAGCCAGCCCGACTGGACGGCGCTGGGCCAGGCCCTGGCCGGCGTCATCCTCGTGCTGGCCGTGGCAGGCGCCGCCTGGATACGCTGGAGCAGCCGGCCGCACGACGCCTGGAGCCGCCAGCGGGCGCGCATCGCCGCCCTGCTGACCCGTGCGGGCGTGAGCATCCCCGCCCACGAGAGTCCGGCCGCCTGGGCGCGCGCGCTGCGCCGCCAGCATGGCCAGAAGGCCGAGCCGGCCGCGCAGTGGCTGGAGAAGCTGGAGCGCTCGCGCTACGCCCCTGACGCATCGGCGCCCGCCTGGGGCGAGTTCCGCGCCGCGGCCCGTATGCTGCAGCCGTGAATTTCCGATACCTCCCCCTGCTGGCCGGCCTGCTGCTGGCTTGTGCCGTCCACGCCAAACCCCGCCACGCCAAGCCGGCGCCGCCTCCTGAACCGCTGGGCAACCGCCCCGCCCTCGTCGCCTTTGCCGACGAGCTTGCGGCATCGCAAAGCTGGGACGCCACCGCGCTGCGCGAGCAGCTCAGCCAGGCCCTGGACCTGCCGCGCGTGCGGCAGCTCATCCTGCCGGCGGCCGTCGGCACAGCCAAGAACTGGACGGCCTACCGCGACCGCTTCATCGAGCCCAGGCGCCTGGACGCCGGCGTGGCCTTCTGGGCCGAGCACGAGGCCGCGCTGGCGCGTGCCGAGAGCACCTACGGCGTGCCGGCCGAGGTCGTCGTCGGCATCATTGGCGTCGAGACCTTCTATGGCCGCATCACCGGTGGCTTCAAGGTGCTGGACGCGCTGGCGACGCTGGCCTTCGACTTTCCCACCGAGCACCCGCGCGCCGCCGAACGCCAGGCCTTCTTCCGCGGCGAGCTGGCCGAGTTCCTCAAGCTCTGCCGCGAGAACGGCCTGGACGCCGGCGAGGTACGCGGCAGCTATGCCGGGGCCCTGGGCTGGCCGCAATTCATGCCCGGCAGCTGGCGCCAGCATGCGGTGGACTTCGACGGCGATGGCCGCATCGACTTGATCGCCAGCCCGGTGGACGCCATCGGCAGCGTGGCCCACTACCTGTCCGAGTACGGCTGGAAGCCCGGCGAGGCGACGCACTACAGCGTCAAACTGCCCGCTGACCGCCGCGAGCGGGCGCGCCTGCTGGCGCCAGATATCAAGCCCAGCTTCACTGCCGCCGACCTCAGCGCCGCCGGCGCCCTGCCCTCCGAGGCCGCACTCGCCCATGAGGGCCCCCTGGCCGTCATCGAACTGCAGAACGGGCCGAAGAAAGCGACCACCGTGCTGCTGGGCACGCGGAATTTCTGGACGGTCACGCGCTACAACTGGTCGGCCTATTACGCGCTGGCCGTCATCGAGCTCGGCCAGGCCGTGGCCCGGGCGCGCCAAGCCTCCAAAGCTCAGTAGGGGTTGGGCATCAACACGCCCGTCTCCACCGAGATGAAATACGGCGACACGGTCGGCCAAGTGGCCAGGTTGTATTGCCCGCCGGCCGTGCGTTTCTCGACCTGCAGGCTGCGGAAGGTCAGCGGCTTCTTGGCCTGCACCGTCGTCGGCGCCAGCGTCGGCTTGAGAAAGTAGGCGCGACCGGTGCGGCCGCCCAGGCCGTCGTCATTGCCCATGACGGTGGCGATATCGCCGTCGACAACGACGGCCGTCTGCTCATCCACGCCGATGCCGCGCAGCGTCTGCCAGCCGGCCCAGCCGTCAGCCGACAGGCGAGCCAGGAAGGTGACAAGGCGGCCCATGCGGTCGCGAGCGACGAGGTGGGCGTCGGTGATGACGTTCGCCATCAGCGGCAGCGCATTCAGGAAGCTGCGGTCCAGCGTGACGCCGCGGTCATAGGGGTTGGCCATGGCGGTGGCCGACGACACCGACTGGTTGGCGCCCGAGTAGTCGAACTGCCCGAGCACGGCCAAGCCGGCGCTGGTGCCGCCAAAGGGCACCTTGCGCGCCACCGCTGCCTTCATCGCGGCCTCCAGCGGTGTGCCAGCCCACTGGGCGATATAGGTGGACTGGTCGCCACCGGCGATGAACAGCACGTCGGCCCGCGCCACCAGATCCAGCACCTCGGGCGCGCTGGCGCCAGCCCGCGTCTTCAGCACGATGGACTCGACCGAGTCGACGCCGTCCATGGCCATCAGGTAGGCGTTGTAGCCGTCAGCGCCCGAGGTGCGCAGGATGACGACATCGACCTTGGCCGCCGTGCCGCCACGCGCCTTGGCGATCATGGCTCGGAAGGCGTCGTCGACGTCGAGGCCACCGCCCATCAGCACGAGCTGGTTGCTCGCTGGCTGGGGAGGCAGCGCATCGGCGGCGCTGCCGCTGCGGTAGAGGTCGTAGTCCTTGTTGCCGGCCGTGGCCTTGGCGCCGCTGCCGGCACTGCCACCGCCCGCTGCGGCGGCCAGGCTCACGCAGAGCAGGCCCAACGAGACGATGCGACGGGCCCAGATATCCAAGCGCTTCATGTGATTTTCCCAGGTGATGGCTGGGCGAGTGTGGCAGCCCCGGCGTCAGAAGGCCAGCTCGGCCTCGGCCGTTGGCGCCTCTTCAACCAGAGGGCCGTCCAGGCCCGAAATGACCGGACTGCGGTCCAACCAATAGCGCTGGCGAAGCTCGCGCTCGCAGCTCGACTCGAGCGTCGCGCTCTGCCAGCGCCAGGCGCCGCAGGCCGGGCTGGCAACGACGGCGATGCCCGCGGCCTGGTAGCGCGCCAGCACCGGCGGCGCGGGATGGCCAAAGCGGCTGCGGTAGCCGGCCTGCACGACACCGACGCTCGGCGCAACGGCGGCCAACAGCTCGGCGCTGGATGAGGTCTTGCTGCCGTGGTGCGGTACGAGCAGCACCTCGGCATGCAGATCAGCCTCGCGCTTCACGAGCTGCCGCTCCTGCTCGGCCTCCAGGTCGCCCGCCAGCAGCGCGCGTCGGCCCGAAGCCGCCGTGATGCGCAATACGCAAGACAGGTCGTTAGACCGGAAGCCGCCCCCGTAATGGGCCAGCGTGGGGTGCAGTACGTCAAAGCGCACGCCGTCCCAGGTCCAGGTCTGGCCGGCTTCGCAGCGCTGTACGGGCAGCCCGACGCCGAGCAGCGGATGGCCCGGCTCCAGCGAGCTGCGCAGCTCTCCCACCGAGAGCGCCTGCATCAAAGTCGCCGCGCCGCCGACGTGGTCACCATCGCGGTGGCTGAGCATCAGCATGTCCAACCGGTGCACGCCCAGGCGGCGCAGCAGTGGCAGCAGCACCCGTTCGCCGGCATCCGAGCCCGGCGCATAAACCGGGCCGGTGTCGAAAAGCAGCGCATGGCCACGGGTACGGACCAGCACCGCGTTGCCCTGGCCGATGTCCGGCGCCAGCAGTTCGAACTCGCCGTCAGGTGGGCGCGGCACGGCCGGCCACAGCAGCGGCAGCGTCATCAGCAGACCTGCAGCGCGCAACCGCCAGGGCAGCCTCAGCGCGATCAGCGCGGAGCCCAGCAATGCCAGTGCCTGCGACCACAGTGGTGCCGCCGGCAGCCACCACACCGCCGCTGGCCAGGCGATCAGCAGCTTGAGCCAGGCCATCAAGGCCTGCATCAGCACGGCGGCCAGTGCCCACAGCGGCGTGAACAGGCCGCCCAGCAAAGCCAGCGGCGTGATGACGAAGCTGATCAGCGGGATGGCAACAAGGTTGGCCAGCAGGCCGACGACGGAGAGCTGTGCAAAGCAGATCAGGCTCAGCGGCGCGAGGCCGACGGTCGCGATGGCTTGGGTGCGCAGCGCCGCCTTGCATCTGGCGCGCCAGCCGTCTGCGTGCTCCCCGCCAGCCGCCATCAACAGGCCCACGGCGCCGAAGGACAGCCAGAAGCCCGGCTGCATCAGCGCCCAGGGGTCGGCTGCCGTGACGATGACGGCGGCCGCCAGCAGCATCAGCGGCCAGGGCCAGCGCAGGCCAAGGCTGCGCAGAGCGGCGACGGCGGCCAGCATGATGACGGTGCGCTGCGCCGGCACGCCCCAGCCCGAGAACAGCGCATAGACGAAGGCCACCGCCACGCCCAGCCAACGTGCCGCCGTGGGCGCGGGCATGCGCAGGCAGAGCCAGCGGCTGCGGCGCCACAGCGGCGCGACGAGTGCAGAGGCCAGCCAACCGAGCAGGACGACGTGACTTCCTGAGACCGACAGGAGATGACTCACCCCGGTATCGCGAAACAGATTCCAGTCGCTGTGGGCAATGGCGTTCTGGTCGCCCAGGCTCAGCGCCGCCAGCACGCCGGCCATACCAGGGTCGGCCACGCGTTCGCGGATGGCGGTGCGCAGGCGCTGGCGCGCGGCGTCCAGCGACCACCAGGGCGCCGCCTGCAATCGCTCGGCCGTGCGCACGACGCCACTGGCACGCAGGCCTTGCTCGAACAGCCACAGCTCGACATCGAAACCGCCCGGATTGGCCAGGCCATGGGCGCGCTTGAGGCGGGCGGTAAAGCGCCAGCGCTCGCCCGCAGTGATGGGCGCTGAGTCATAGGCCAACAGCATCAAACGTCGCGGCACTTCGGGCGGCAGCGCTGTGCCCGTTGCGCCGACCGAGTCCACGGCAAATTCAAAGCGCCAACCCGGCGCGCCCCCCTGGCCGGTGACGGCGATGGGCAGCGAATCGATGCGGCCGCCCAGCACCAGATCGCGGCCTTCCCAGGCCGGATGCAGCTCGGGCTTCATGCGCAGCTCGGCGCGCAACCCGGCCTGTGTGAATGCGAGCACCGCGACCGCTGCGGCCAAGGCCAGCCAATGGCGACGGTGCAGCAGCAGGAACAGCAAGAACGCCAAGACCAGCAGCGCATATTCGGCCGCCATCGGCAGTCGCTCGCAGCATTGCAGCAGCACCAGGCCACCCAGCCAGGCCAGGCCCGTCGCCACCAGTTCGCGCACGCCCCACGGCCGCTGAGCCAATGCCCCTCCCCTGTCCCGCCTTATTGGGACGCGGGGTGTAGCATGCCGCGGTTTTTCGCTTGCGCCACCGCGCTTCTACGCATGAGCTCTTCTGCCATCCAAGCCAAGCTCGCCGAACTCGGCATCACCCTGCCGCCGCTGGCCATTCCCGCCGCCGCCTACCTGCCCTTCACACGCACCGGCAACCTGCTGTTCCTGTCGGGCCATATCGCCAAAAAGGACGGCAAGCCCTGGGTGGGCCAGCTCGGCAAGGATGTCGACACCGCCACCGGCCAGGCGGCCGCACGCGCCGTGGCCATCGACTTGCTCGGCACGCTGCAGGCCGCCACCGGTGACCTGGGCAAGATCGTGCGCATCGTCAAGGTCATGAGCCTCGTGAACAGCACGCCCGACTTCACCGAGCAGCACCTCGTCACCAACGGCTGCTCCGAGCTGTTCGCCGCGGTGCTGGGCGACGCCGGCAAGCATGCSCGCAGCGCCTTCGGCGTGGCCCAGATCCCGCTTGGCGCCTGCGTCGAGATCGAGCTGATCGCGGAAGTTCAGGACTGATGTTCACCACCCCTTCCAAGCTGCCGGCCCGTGCGCTGGCCGGCATGGCCGTGGCGAGCTTCGGCGCCGTCGGCATCGCCTTGATCGCCCAGCACCAGTTCGGCGTCAAGCCCTGCCCGTGGTGCGTGCTGCAGCGGGCCATCTTCCTGGTGATCGGCGCCGTCTCGCTGCTGGGCTGGCTGGTGAGCGCCAAGCGCGCGCTGCGTCAGACGGCCCTCGTGGTCGTGCTGATGCTGTGCGCCGCGGGCCTCACGGCGGCCGTCTTCCAGCATGAGGTGGCCTCGCAGAGCGCCACCTGCGCGATGGGCCTGGCGGACAAGATCGTCACGGCGCTCGGGCTCGAGGAGCTGTGGCCCTCGGTCTTCATGATCACGGCCAACTGCGCGGAGGCGGCGGCCTATCGCCTCGTCGGCCTGCCCTACGAGGTTTGGAGCGGCCTGCTGTTCGCCGCGCTGGCCGCCCTGGGCCTGGTCGTCCTGAACCAGCGCCGCTAAGTCAGCGCGGGCAGGCCGGCGAGCAGCTTGTCCAGCGTCAGCGGGTAGTCGCGCACCCGCACGCCGGTGGCGTTGTAGACGGCGTTGGCCACCGCAGCGGCCGCGCCGCAGATGCCCAGCTCGCCCACGCCCTTGGCCTTCATCGGCGACGAGATCGGGTCGGTCTCGTCCAGGAAGATGACGTCCTGGTGCGGGATGTCGGCGTGCACCGGCACCTCGTAGCCGGCCAGGTCGTGGTTGACGAAGAAGCCGCGGCGGTGGTCCACCTTCAGGTCTTCCATCAGCGCCGCGCCAACGCCCATGGTCATGGCGCCGATGACCTGGCTGCGCGCCGAGGTCGGGTTCAGGATGCGCCCCGCCGCACACACAGCCAGCATGCGCCGCACACGCACCTCGCCGGTCGTCGCGTCCACCGCCACCTCGGCGAAATGCCCGCCGAAGGTGGACTGTTGGTAGCGCTTGTCGAGGTCGCCGTATTCGATGCCGTCCTCGGCCACCAGGCCGGCGAATGATTTCAACGGCGCGGCCTTGCCGCCGCCACGCACCTCGCCGCCGGCAAACTCCGCGTCGGCCATGCCGGCCTTCTGGGCGACCATGCCGCGCAGCTTCATGCAAGCCGCATACACGCCGGCCGTCGAGTTGTTGCCGCCCCATTGGCCGCCCGAGCCGCAGGACACCGGGAAGCTCGAATCCCCCAAGCGCACGACGACCTTGTCGAGGGTCACACCCATGGTCTCGGCCGCCGTCTGCGCAATGATGGTGTAGCTGCCAGTGCCGATGTCAGTCATATCGGTTTCGACGATGACGCGCTCACCCTCCAGGCGCACGCGGGCCTTGGACTTCATCAAGAGGTTGTTGCGAAAGGCCACCGCCATACCGAGGCCCATGAGCCACGCGCCCTCGCGCACCTGCGCCGGTCTGGCATTGCGCCGGTTCCAGCCGAAGCGCTCGGCGCCTTGCTTCATGCACTCCACCAGGCGGCGCTGCGAGAAGGGACGCTGCGGCTTCTCGGGGTCGACCTGGGTGTCGTTGCGCACGCGGAACTCGATGGGGTCCAGACCGAGCTTTTCGGCCATCTCGTCCATCGCGATCTCCAGCGCCATCAGGCCCGGCGCCTCGCCGGGCGCGCGCATGGCGTTGCCTTCCGGCAGGTCCAGCACGGCCAGGCGCATTGCGGTGTAGCGATGCTCGCCGGCGTAGAGCAGCCGCGTCTGGCCCGTGGCCGTCTCGGGGCCGCCGCCCGGCAGGTTGCCAGACCAGCTCTCGTGCGAGATGGCCTGGATACGACCGTCCTTGTTGGCGCCGATGCGGATGCGCTGGATGGTGGCGGGCCGGTGCGTGGTGTTGTTGAACATCAGCGGCCGGGTCAACGCGATCTTGACGGGCCGGCCGGTGGCCTTGGCGCCCAGGGCCGCGAGCACGACGTCGGCGCGCAGGAAGAGCTTGCCGCCAAAGCCGCCGCCGACGAAGGGCGAACGCACGCGCACGTCCTGCTTGGGAATGCCCAGCGTCTTGGCGAGGTCGCCGACGGCCCAGTCGATCATCTGGTTGGACGTCCACACCGACAGCTTCTTGCCCTCCCACCAGGCGATGGTGGCATGCGGCTCCATCATGGCGTGGGCCTGGTCGGGCGTCGTGTAGCTGGCGTCCAGCTGCACCGGCGCCTTGGCGAAGCCGGCCTCGAAGTCGCCATGCTTGGTCTCGGCCTCGCCACCGAAGCCATCGCTCTTGGCCACCGGCGCATGAGGCTTCTCGGCGGCCAGGTCGAAGCGGCCCTTGGCGGCCTCGTAGCGGATGTCGATCAACGCCGCCGCGGCGCGCGCCTGCTCGAAGCTTTCGGCCACGACGACGGCCAGGGCCTGGTGGTAATGGTCGATCTGCGGGCCACCGAGCAGCTTGGCGGTGTTCATGCTGCCCTTGCCGAGCTTGCCGGCGTTCTGGGCCGTGACGATGGCCAGCACGCCGGGTGCCGCGCGGGCGGCGCACAGGTCCATGGCGGCCACGCGGCCCTTGGCGATGCCGGCACCCACGACATAGCCGACGGCCGGCGCTTGCTTCAGGTCGTGGTGTTCGTAGGCATAGGGCGCGGTCCCCGTCGTCTTCAACGGGCCATCGATGCGCGGCGTGGGGCGGCCAACGATGCGGCCCTGGTCGATGGGATTGGTGGTGGCGGGCTGGTCGAATCTCATCATGCGCTCCGTGTCGGCTGCAAGGTGTCGACCAGCAAGCGTTCGGCCAGCTTGAGCTTGAAGGCGTTGTCCTGCTGAGGCGCAGCGCCCTTGAAGGCCTGGCCGAAGATTGTGTGCGCGCCGCGCGAAAGCTGGCCTTCGGCCGCCTCCACACGCCAGGGTCTGGGCGCCACGCCGCCGAAGGCCAGGCGCGCGCTGCCATCACGCTGCACGATGGCGGCCAGCGACACGAGGGCGAAGGCATAGGACGCCCGGTCGCGCACCTTGCGGTAGACCTGGGTGCCGCCCGCGGGTGGCGGCAGCAGCACCGAGGTGATCAGCTCGCCGTGGGCCAGCGCGTGCTCGACGTGGGGCGTGTCGCCGGGCAGCTTGTGAAAGTCGGCGATGGGGATGCGGCGCACCTGGCCATCGGGTTTGACCGTCTCGACCTGCGCATCCAGCACGCGCATGGCGACGGCCATGTCGCTCGGGTGGCTGGCGATACAGGCTTGGCTCGTGCCGATGATGGCCAGCGAGCGCGCCACGCCGCCGATGGCGCTGCAGCCGCTGCCGGGCTGGCGCTTGTTGCAGGGCTGGGCGGTATCGTAGAAATAGGGGCAGCGGGTGCGCTGCAGCAGGTTACCCGCCGTCGTCGCCCGGTTGCGCAATTGGCCCGAGGCACCGGCGAGCAAGGCGCGCGAAAGCACGGCGTAGTCCTGGCGCACGCGGGCGTCGCTGGCGAGGTCGGCATTGCGCACCAGGGCGCCGATACGCAGGCCGCCGCCGTCCGCCGGCTCGATGCGGTCCAGGCCCAGGGCGTTGACATCGACGACGTGGCCCGGCGCTTCGATCTGCAGCTTCATCAGGTCCAGCAGATTGGTGCCGCCGGCGATGAACTTGGCGTCGGGCCGGCCCGCCACCGCCGCGGCGGCTTCGGCCGGCGTGCGCGCACGCTCGAAAGTGAAGGCTTTCATGCGGCCTCCTTGGCAACGCTGGTGATCGCCTCGGCGATGTTGGAGTAGGCGCCACAGCGGCAGAGGTTGCCGCTCATGCGCTCGCGCAACTCGTCGGCGCTCAGCAACGGCTTGGCGGTCAGGTCGGTCGTCACGTGGCTGGGCACGCCGCGCTTGAGCTCGTCCAGCATGCCCACGGCCGAACAGATCTGCCCCGGCGTGCAGTAGCCGCACTGGTAGCCGTCATGCGCCACAAAGGCGGCCTGCAGCGGATGCAGCTTCTGCGGTGTGCCCAGGCCTTCGACGGTGGTGACCTTGGCGCCCGGCGCCATGACGGCCAGCATCAGGCAGCTGTTGATGCGCCGGCCGTCCAGCAGCACCGTGCAGGCGCCGCACTGGCCGTGGTCGCAGCCCTTCTTGGTGCCGGTCAGGTGCAGTTGCTCACGCAGCAGGTCGAGCAGCGTTGTGCGCGTGTCGACATCGACGCTGTGGGACTGGCCGTTGACCTCCAGGGTCACGCGTCCCGTCGTTCCATTGGACATGGCCGGCTCCCGTTCAGCGGCCTCAACGGCTGAGGCGGCTGCCGTGCCGGCGCCCGCAATCAAGACGTCCCGGCGTGAAAGACAACATCCTTGCACTTCGTCCATCGCTGACCCCGCGGCTCACAACCTAACCAGCCTAGTGGGCGGCTAGCGGGCAGCGGTGTCAGACAAGATGCCGCGCGGCGGCAGGACGACTTACTCGCCACGGACGACGCCCTCGCGGCGCGGGTCGGCGCCGCCGACCCAACCTTCCTTGACCCGCACCAGCACCTGCAGGCCGCTGGTCAGGTCGGTCTCGACTACTTGCTGGCCACGACCGCGCAGGTCGGCCAGTTGCTCGGTCGTCAGCGCGCCACGCTCGACGATGAGCTGGCCCGAGTTGAAATGGCCGAAGTTGGGCAGGTCCACCGCCTGCTGGGGCGGTAGGCCCCAGGCCAGGGCGCCGGTGATGGCCTTGGCGACGTAATGAATGATGACCGGCCCACCGGGTGAGCCGGCCACCATGACGAGCTTGCCGTCGCGGTCGAAGACCAGGGTCGGCGCCATGCTGGAACGCGGCCGCTTGCCGGCCTCGACGCGGTTGGCCACCGGCTTGCCGTCGGCACCGGCGGGGTTCAGCGAGAAATCCGTCAGCGTGTTGTTCAGCATGAAGCCGCCGGCCAGGCCGGTGCCGCCATCGCTCATGACGCGGCTGCCGAAGGCGGATTCGACGCTGGTCGTCATGGCCACCGCATGGCCTTCGGCATCGACGACGCTGACCTGACTGGTGCCGGACTCGAGTTGCTCGGCCTGGGGCGCCAGGGCCTGCTTGATGGCCGCGGGTTGGCCCGCCGTGGCCACGCCCATGGCCTTGGGGCCGATCAGCGCACCGCGCTGCTTCAGATATACCGGCGCAAGCAGGTTCTGCCAGTCACCGCCTGGCGCGGCCACAAAGGCCGGGTCGGCTATGTACTGGGCGCGGTCGGCAAAGGCCAGCTTGGCGGACTCGGCATAGGCGTACATCCAGTCGGCCGTGATCCCTTTGGCCGTCACGGCGGCCGGCTGGGTGTCGAGGATGCCGAGGATCTGCATCAGCGTCAGGTGTCCCGAGGTCGGCGGACCGAAGCCGCAGATGCGGTAAGCGCGCCAGTCATTGCACAGCGGCGGGCGAGCCAGGGCCTTGTAGCCGGCCAGGTCGGCCGCGCTCAGCAGGCCCGGACGGGCATGGCCTTTCACGCGGCGCACGATGTCCTCGGCCACGGCGCCCTCGTAGAAGGCCTTGGGGCCCTTGATGGCGATGCCACGCAGCACGGCGGCATAGGCGGGGTTCTTCAGCACGGTGCCGACGGGCTTGGGCGCGCCCGCCGCATCGAAGAAATAGGCCCCGGCCTGCGGGTCGTTGCGCAGCTGCGCCTCGGCCGAGGCCAGCTCGAACAACCGCGGACTGATCGCGAAGCCCTGCTCGGCCAGGCGGATGGCCGGCTCGAACAGCCTGGCCCAGGGCAGCTGGCCGTGCCGGCGGTGCGCCTCGGCCAGCATGGCCAGCACGCCCGGCACGCCAGTGGACAGGCCGCTCATGATGGCCTCGCGCATGGGCAGGGGCTTGCCGTCGGCCTTCAGGAACAGCTCGGGCGTGGCCGCGGCCGGCGCGGATTCACGGCCGTCCACGGTCTGCACCTGGCTGCCGTCCCAATGCATCAGGAAGGCGCCGCCCGCAATGCCGCTGGACTGCGGCTCGACAAGGCCGAGCACGGCCTGCACGGCAACGGTCGCGTCGACGGCCGAGCCCCCGGCCCTCAGCATCTCGATGCCCGCGTCCACAGCCAGCGGGTTGGCCGCCGTCACCGCAAAGCGCTTGGCAGGCGCCGTCAGGCTGCCCTGCTTGGCAGTGCGGCTGGTGGCGGCCTCGGGTTGGTCGAGGGCATGGGCCGGGGCCAGCAGGCTGGCCAGGAGAAGAGGCGTCAGGAGGCGGAGCATGGGGCCATCTTAGGCACGCCCCCGAACTCAGAAATAAGCCATATCCCGCTGGCTGTAGTTGACGATCTGCGGCAGCACGCGCGGCAGGTCGCCGGCGCCGACGCCCATCCAGGTGGCCAGCGTCGCGCCGAGCTGATCCACACCCGTGGTCGGCAGCAACCGGCCCTGGCCGACGTCGTCGGGGCCGTTGATGCTGACCGAGGGCAGCGTGCCCCAGTATTTGCCGCCCTGCACCGCCCCGCCCAGCACGAAATGGTGGCTGCCCCAGCCGTGGTCGGAGCCGTCGCCATTGCTGGTCAGCGAGCGGCCGAAGTCGCTGGCCGTGAAGGCGGTGACCTGGTTGGCCACGCCCAGCTCGACCGTGGCCGCGTAGAAGCTGGCCAGCGCGTCGTTGACAGCGGTCAGCAGCCCCGGGTGCTCGTCGAGCAGGAAATCGTGGGTGTCGAAGCCGCCCAGTGACACGAAGAAGACCTGGCGCGTCGCACCCAGGGCCTGGCGAGCGCCGATGAGCCTGGCCACCATCAGCAGCTGGGCGGACAGGCCGCTGGCCGTGTCGAAAGGCGTCTGCAGCGCCGGCACACCGGTCAGGCCGGCGGTGACGACGCCCTGGGCGCTGACGGAGCGGGCGACGACCTTGTTCAGCTCGGCCTCCATCCAGTGCGTGCGATCGGCCGTGATGAGGCCGCGCAGCACATCGGCGCAGGCCTGCGAGCCGTACAGCGGCTTCAGAATGCCGTTGATGGGCACGGCGCCGCTGGTGGACACCTGGTATTGCACGGCCTGCTTGCCGGCCATGAAGACGGCGTTGCCGGCGGCATTGATGCAGGTGAAAGTGGCCGTGCCATTGCCGCCCAGGAAGAGGTCACCCATGCGGCCACCCCAGCCCGAGGTGGCGCCCTCGGGCGAGCTGCTCTGCCAGACGGACTGCTGGTCGTTGTGCGAAAACAGCTTGGGCGGCAGCGGCACGCTTTTGGCGTTGTACTGGGCCAGCGTGGTCGGCTGGATCAGGGTGCCGACATTGAGCTGGATGCCGAGACGCCCGCTGTCCCACAGGCCCTTGAGCTTGCCGAGCTGGGGCGCCAGGGCCATCTGACGGCCGCCGACGTTCAGTGCAAGGGCCGTCGCGGCCAGCTGCTCGCGCGGCGTGGCCAGAGTCTGGCGGATGCCGGCATAGGCGTTGTAGCTGGCCTGGTCGTACGGGACCAGGGTGTTGCCGTGGTCGTTGCCGCCATACAGGAAGACGCAGACCAGGGCCTTGTAGTCGCCAGGCGCTGTGGCCGCGGCGGCTTCGCCCAATGCGGCGAGGTTCAGCGCCCAGGGCGCGGCGCTGCCCGCGATGCCAAGAGCGCCAGCACGGCGAAGGAACTCGCGGCGCTGCAGTTCGGGGAGTCGGTTGAGCTTCATGGTCGTCCCCTTACTTCTGCACTTGGTATTCGGGGCAGGCCATCAGCATCAGGATGGCGGCCTGCACGCGGTTGGCCTTGCCGGTGTCGCTGGCGGCGGAGAGGGTCGCAATCGCCGTGCTGACCGTGGCTTGCGTGGTGGCTGAGATGCCACCCCCGCCCAGGCGGGTTGCCAGGCTCGCGACCAGACCCGGCGCATCGTCCGCCAATGCGAGCTCGGCCGTGTAGCTGGGCTTCACATCGTTGATGCCGTCGGCAATGGCCTTCTGCATGTAGTTGATGTAGCCGGCCACCGTGCTCTCGTTGCAGAGCTGGAACTCAGGCGCCGTGACGTCGTTCGTACCCAGCTGCGAGTTGGGCGGCACATAGCCGGGGCGGAAGAAATTGAAGACCGAGGGGCTGCGCAGCGGGCTCTGGCCCAGGCGGGTGCCGGAGTCGCTCGTGTTGCCGATGTTCCAGAGGCCATTGGGTGAGGTGACACCGAAGCTGCGCCCCCACTGGATGAAGCGCTGCAG
Organism: Roseateles sp. P5_D6; assembly: GCF_054049415.1. Classification (NCBI taxonomy): domain Bacteria; kingdom Pseudomonadati; phylum Pseudomonadota; class Betaproteobacteria; order Burkholderiales; family Sphaerotilaceae; genus Roseateles; species Roseateles sp. P5_D6. Next base: position 213,715 of record NZ_JBFUMK010000009.1, read on the forward strand.
CGGTTCGCGCAGCTTGCCCGCGCCGGGGTCTGCGGAAATGGTGCGCGCTTCGGTGTCGAGCAGGATGGTCTTGATGACGGTCTTCAGGTCGCCGCGAGCGCCAGAACCGTTATCGGCCCAAACGGCGGCGATGCGTCCGACATAGGCCGGGCTGGGGTCTGAGGCGACCAGACGCTGGATGAGCTGCCGGCCGATGAATGGCCCGACATTGGCATGGGCGGCCAGCGTATCGAGCGCGATCTTCAGCGCCCCCGGCCCGTCGGCCGAGGCGGGGATGTCGACATCCAGCACCTTCTTGGCGCCGGTCGAGAAGCGCGAGGCGATATTGACCATGGGCTTTTTCATGAAAGCCGGGTCGCTGCCGCTGTAGCTGTCGAAGTCCCAGCCGGTGAAGACACGCGCCAGGTCGGTGATATTGGCCTGGCTGTAGGTTTCGATGGGCTTGCCGCTGCCATCGAGCTTGAGCGTGCCGTCGGCATTGAGCTGGTAGAGGCCGATGCTGAACAGCTGCATGACCTCGCGAGCGTAGTTCTCGTCGGGGACGCGGCCGGTGTTGGTGTCTTCCTTGAGGTTGCCGCGCGTGGCGAGATACACGCCCATGCCATTGGACAGCGTCACCGCGTTCAGCAGATCGCGGTAGCTGCCAAAGCAGCGCTGCTCCAGCATGTCCACATAGCAGGCGATGGCGAAGCCCCGCCAGGGCATGGGCAGGCCGCTCATGGAGATGACGAAGATCTCGCTCAGGGCCAGCACAACGCGCTGGCGCAGCGAATCGGGCGCGGACAGCAGCTTGCGCCACAGCGTGTTGTCGGCGCCGCCGAAGTCATTGCGGTGGTCAACGATGGCATAGCCATTGGCCACCATCCAGTCGAAATGGCCATCGCTGACCGGCAGCGCGAACTGCGCGTCCAGCCACGCGGCGTAGCCATTGGCCTTGACGGTGGCGATGTCGGCTGCGCTCGCGGCAAAGCCGGCCTGGGCCAGGAAACGCGCGGCTTCGGCGTCGGTGATGCCGGGTGGCGGCGGGGGTGGGGGTGGAGGTGGCGGCGGAGGCGGTGGTGACGGCGATGGGGTCGGCGCATCGCCTCCCCCTCCTCCACCGCAGGCAGCCAGCAAAGCCGCTGCCGTAGCGGCGGCCGCGATGCCGCCGGGGTTCAGGTCTGCACTTGTCTCGAGTGCGGGGGCGATGGTCTCGACTTCAGGCGTCGGTGGTGCGCGCATGGTGGCCTCGCTGTTGTTCGAAGAATGCTCCGCCCAACGCAAACGGGCCAGCTTGCGCTGACCCGTCCTGGCCCATGAACTGGGGATGCGAGACCGGATTTACCTCAGAGCAACGGAACTCCCGTCTTGCTTTGCGCTTGTTCACGCGTGACGCCCTCGGCCAGCTCGACCAACTTGATGCCGCCGGGCACGACGTCGAAGACGCCGAGGTCCGTGATGATGCGGTCGACGACGCCCACGCCCGTCAGCGGCAGCGTGCAGCTGGGGATGATCTTGAGGTCTTCGCTGCCGTCCTTCTTCTTGGCGACATGCTCCATCAGCACGATGACGCGCTTGACGCCGGCGACCAGATCCATGGCGCCGCCCATGCCCTTGACCATCTTGCCCGGGATCATCCAGTTGGCCAGGTCACCGCTGCCGCTGACCTGCATGGCGCCCAGGATGCTGAGGTTGATCTTGCCGGCGCGGATCATCGCGAAGCTGTCGTGGCTGCCAAAGATGCTGCTGCCGGGCAGCGTGGTCACCGTTTGCTTGCCGGCGTTGATAAGGTCGGCGTCGACCTCGTCCTCGGTCGGGAAGGGGCCGATGCCCAGCATGCCGTTCTCGCTCTGCAGCCAGACTTCCTTGCTCGCGGGCACATGGTTGGCCACCAGCGTCGGGATGCCGATGCCGAGGTTGACGTAGAAGCCGTCTTCCAGCTCCTGGGCCGCGCGCGCGGCCATCTGATCTTGGGTCCAGGGCATGTCAGTCCTTTGAAGTGTGGGGCGCAGAGCTACTCGCTTCGCTCGGGCGGTCTGTCCCCAAAACCTTAGATGGCGAGAGAGTCATCTTCTCGATGCGCTTCTCGGGGTTGGCATTGACGACGATGCGGTGCACGTAGATGCCCGGCAGATGCACGTCGTCCGGGTCGATGTCGCCGGTCTCGACGAGGTGCTCGACCTCGACAACCGTCAGCTTGCCGGCCATGGCCGCAGCCGGGTTGAAGTTGCGCGCGGTGCGGCGGAACACGAGGTTGCCACTCTTGTCGGCCTTGTAGGCCTTGACCAGCGCGACGTCGGGCACCAGGGCCTTCTCCAGGATGTAGGTCTCGCCGTCGAACTCGCGCGATTCCTTGCCCTCGGCGATCAGCGTGCCCACGCCGGTGCGCACAAAGAAGGCCGGGATGCCGGCGCCACCAGCGCGCATCTTCTCGGCCAAGGTGCCTTGTGGCGTGAATTCAAGCTCCAGCTCACCGGCCAGGTACTGACGCTCGAACTCCTTGTTCTCGCCCACGTAACTGGAGATCATCTTCTTGATCTGGCGCGTGACGAGCAGCGCGCCGAGGCCAAAGCCGTCGACGCCGGCGTTGTTCGAGATGACCGTCAGGTCCTTGACGCCGCTGTCGCGCAGGGCCGTGATCAGCGCCTCGGGGATGCCGCACAGGCCGAAGCCGCCGACCGCGAGCATCTGTCCGTCCTTCACGACGCCGCGCAGCGCTTCCTCAGCGCTCGGGTACACCTTGTTCATGCCGTCTCCTGCCTTTCGGGTGAAGCGCGAAGGGTACTATCGCGCGCCTTCCGAAGTCGATTAAGCGAATTCGCCTAAGTGGAACCCGCCGCCCTCGATTACCGCAGCGCCTTCCAGCTCGCCCCGATCGGCCTGGTGCTGTCCGCCCAGCGCCAGATCGTCGACTGCAATGAGCGCGTGCTGCAGATGTTCGCGGCCACGCGCGAGCAGCTCCTGGGCAAAAGCTTTGCCGTCATGTACCCCAGCGCCGTCGAGTTCGAGCGCACCGGCGCGCGCATCGTCGCCAGCCTGGATGCCCAGGGCCACTATGCCGACGACCGCGTCATGCGTCGCCTGGGTAGCGGCGAGCTGTTCTGGTGCCACGTGACCGGCCGCGCGCTGGACCCGGCCGACCCGCATGCCCGCGGCATCTGGAGCTTTGAGGATCTGTCGGCGCGCCGCCAGATCACGGCCGACCTGACGCCGCGCGAACGCGAGATCGCCGCCCTGCTCGTCGAGGGCCAGACCAGCAAGCTCATCGGCCGACGCCTGGGCGTCAGCCCGCGCACGGTGGACATCTACCGCGGCCGGCTGATGAAGAAATACCAGGCGGGCAGCACGCCCGAGCTGATCAACAAACTGCTGTCCGCATGAGCCCAACGAGCCCCAAGAGCCACGGCGCGCCCGAGCTGCCCTACTGCCGCAACTGCCACTTCACGCTGGCCACGCCGCGCCCGGTCTACTGCGGCCATTGCGGCCAGGAGACCGACCTGCATCCGCCCTCGGTGCGCGAGATGTTCACCGAGTACCTGGGGCACTACGTCGCCTTCGACGGGCCGCTGTGGCGCACGCTGTGGGCGCTGGTCTGCCTGCCGGGTCATCTGACCAACGCCTATTTCCGCGGCCAGCGGCGGCGCTATGTGCTGCCGCTGCGGGTCTATCTGACCGCCAGCTTCCTGTTCTTCGTCGGCTATCACCTGCTGCAGCACGGAAAACACGAGGAGCAGGAGGCAGACGTCGAGTCCAGCCAACCGGCCGCGCCCGGCAAGCCAGTGAAGGTGAAAGTCAAGCCTGGGCAGACGCCGGCCGAGGCTGAGGCCGAGGCGGCAAGCACGGCCGGCCAGGGCAAGAAATCGGTCAACACCAAGCTGGGCTGCGATGAGCAGCATCCCGAGGCCTGCAGCCGCAGCGAGCTTTTGGTGACGGGCTTGGTCACGAAAGGCAAGTCGATGACAGGCGACCAGTGGAAGGCCCGCTTCAGTGCGCTGGCGCCCTACGGCATGCTGGCCATGCAGCCGGTCTTCGCAGCCCTGTTGCTGGCCATGTTTGCCGGCAGCGGGAGGCGCTATGCCGAGCACTTCGTGTTTTCGCTGCACAGCCACAGCCTGTGGTTCCTGGCCCTGCTGCTGGCCATGGCGGCCAACATCGAAGGCTTGATGACTTTCGCCGTCTTCGGCCAGGGGCTGGTGGCGATGCGCAATGTCTACCGGCTCAGCTGGTTCGGCGCCATCTGGCGCGGCCTGCTGCTCAGCATGGGCTACTTCGTGCTGCTGGTCGTCGGCGTCGGCCTGTTGGTCGCAGGCATTGCCGCAACGGCGTGATCCGCCCGATCAGGTGAAGACGCCCTGACGCAGCCATTTCGTCGCCACCCATTTCTCGCCGTCCAGCACCGGCGAGCCGCCATGCAGGGTCTGCGTGGCGGGGTGGGGCCGGTCGTAGCTGAAGAAGACGGCGTTGCCCTTGACGGGTGCGACGTCCAGGCCGATGTCCGGGAAGATGGTCGAGCCGCCGGCGGTGGGCGTGTTCAGGTACATGACAAGCGTCGCAACGCGTTGGCCGCCGCGCTTCAGGATGGCCGGCGTGCTGACGTGAGCCGGGTCGAAGTAGTCGTAATGCGGCTGATATTCAGCGCCCGGCCGGTAGTGCAGCACCTGCAGGCCCTCGCCGTGGTCCAGCGGCCAGCGCAACAGCGTCGCAATGCGTGCTTCGATCTTGCGGATCAGCTCGGTCTCACAGCGCTCGAAGAACATGCCGTCGCTGGTGCGTGCGGCGTTCACCTCGCTGCCCTCGCCGCCGGTGGCCACGGTCTCGGAGCGCGCCAGGCGCTTGGTCGCCAACGCGACGATGCCGTCGCACTCCTCTTCCGACAGCAGGTCGCCAAAGACGATAACGCGCGGCTGCCGCAAGGCCATCAAGACCTTGACCTGGCGGTCGCCGGCATCGATGACGGGCGAGAAGCGGCTCAGCTCGGGTTCGGGCAGCCCGACGGTTGCGCCGGGCGGCGGCGTCAGCGTGGCCACCTCGCCCAGGGTGCGCGCCAGCGCCTGGCGGGCGATGCTCTCATCCCAGCCGCTGCCCAGCATCGCGGCCAGGATGCTTTCTGACGCGTGGCCGGCACGGCTCTGCTCGGTGATCCATTCACACAGCTCGGGGGTGATGACTTGTTGGCTCATGACTTGCGGCGGAAGACGAGTCGGTCGGGAGAAGACACCTCAGGGGCCAGACGATAACCGTCCAGGTTGAAGCCTTTCAACGCCTCGGGCGTCTCCAGGCGATGCTGGATGGCATAGCGCGCCATCAGGCCACGGGCACGCTTGGCGAAGAAGCTGATGATCTTGTATTCGCCGTTCTTCCAGTCCTCGAACTGGCAGTCGACGACCCTGGGCTTGAGCGCCTTGCGGTCCGCGGCACGGAAGTATTCCTGCGACGCCAGGTTGACGATGACGGGCACCTTCTCGCCCCGCGCCAGCTTGTTCAGATGCAGGGCGAGGCGATCGCCCCAGTAGTCGTAGAGGCTGGCGCCATGGTCACCGGCCAGTCGCGTGCCCATCTCCAGGCGGTAGGGCTGCATGCGGTCCAGCGGCCGGAGGATGCCGTACAGGCCCGACAGCATGCGCACGTGCTGCTGCGCCCAGGCCAGGTCATCGGCGCGCAGCGTCCTGGCATCCAGGCCGTCGTAGACGTCGCCGTTGAAGGCCAGCACGGCCGGTTTGCTGTTGTGCTCGGTGAAGCGCGGCCGCCAGGCAGCGTAGCGGTCGACATTGAGCTGGGCCAGCGGCTCGGACAAGTCCATCAGCCCGCGCACATCGTCCACGCTCTTGGTGCGCAGGAGGTCGATGAGGGCGGCCGTGTCGTCAAGGAACTGCGGGCGGGTCAGCGCCGGCGCCAGTTCGGGCGGCGTCGGCGTGTCGTAATCGAGGGACTTGGCGGGCGAGAGCAGAAACAGCATGGGCGCGGATTTTGTCTCATGCTTTTCGGCGCTCCAGCACCTCGAAGATCGCCATGCCGGCCAGCATCGCCGCGACGAAGCCGAGCGCCTTGGCATCGCCCAGGCCCAGCACGACCAAGGCCGGGCCGGGACACAGGCCAACCAGGCCCCAGCCGATGCCGAACAACAGGCTGCCACCGACGAGGCGGCGGTCGATGCGCGTTGCCTCTGGCAACTGCACGTTGGCCCGGCGTGCCCACGCAAAGGCCGGCAGACCGACCGCGATGGCGCCSGCCATGACAAAGGCCAGCGASGGGTCCCAAGCGCCTGCCAGGTCCAGAAAGCCCAGCACCTTGGTCGGGGATGCCATGCCAGACACGATCAGCCCCAGCCCGAACAACAGGCCCGCGAACGCGGCGATCAGCACTTTCTTCACAGCAAATGCCTCAGCACGAAGACGGTCGCGAAACCAGCCGCCATGAACGCGACTGTCGCAACCGCAGAGCGCGGCGACAGCCGCGAAAGGCCGCAGACGCCATGACCGCTGGTGCAGCCAGCGCCATATCGCGTGCCGATGCCGACCAGCAGGCCGGCTACCAGCAGCGTGCTCCAAGCGGCGTCGATGCGCGGCCGTGGCAGGCCCGCGAACAGCGCAAAGATCCACGGCGACACCAGCAGCCCGGCCAGGAAGGCCACGCGCCAGGCGCGGTTACCGGCTAACGGCCGCAGCAGTCCGCCGACGATGCCGCTGATGCCGGCAATGCGACCCGCTCCCAGCACCAGCACTGCGACGGCCAGGCCGACAAGCAGGCCACCAGCCAGGGCGGGCCACGGTGTGAAGGCAGGCCAGTCCACGGTCATGTGTTCTCCTTGGGGCAGTACTGCGTGTAGAGGGTGCGCAGCAGCGCCAGCAAGCGCGGATCGGCCACGCTGTAGAAAACATTCCGGCCCTCGCGCCGCGTGGCCACCATGCCCTCGCGGCGCAGCACGCCCAGCTGCTGCGACAGCGTCGGTTGGTGGATGTCGAGCAGGGCCTCCAGATCGGCAACGCTGATCTCGCCCTGGGACATCTGGCACAGCAACAACAGGCGCTCGGGATTGCCCAGGGCCTTCAGGGCAGCGACGGCCTCGCCTGCTGCCTGGCGCAGGGTCTGGACATCAAGGGTGGGGGGTCTCGGCATGGCAAAACATTATATCAATCGATATAATCATGCCTTCTCCATCGCCGGCCATTCCCCATGACTGTCGCCATCCAGGGCTTCCACGACGCCGTCACCGGAACGGTCAGCTATGTCGTGAGCGATCCGACCACGCGCCAGGCGGCCGTCATCGACCCGGTACTGGACTACGACCTTGCCGCCGGCAGCACCAGCACGCTCAGCGCAGACATGCTGCTCGTGCATCTGCGCGAGCAAGGTCTCACCTTGCAGTGGATCCTCGAGACCCATGTCCACGCCGACCATGTCTCTGCCGCTCGGTACCTGCGCACCCGAGCAGGCGGGCTGATCGCCATCGGCGAGCACACCCGCGAAGTGCAAGCCACGCTGGGCCGCCTGCGCGGCTGGCCCTCTGAAGAAGACGGCTTCGACCGCCTGCTGCGCGACGGCGAGTCATTCCGCATCGGCAGCATCGAGGCCACCGCCCTGCTCGTGCCCGGGCACACGCCAGCCGACCTCGCCTACCGCATCGAGGACGCCGTGTTCATCGGCGACACCCTCTTCATGCCCGACGGCGGCAGCGCCCGTGCCGACTTTCCCGGCGGTGACGCCGCCGCGCTCTACCGCTCGATCCGCCGGCTTCTGACCCTGCCGCCCGAGACCCGCCTCTTCGTCTGCCACGACTACCCGGTCGGCCGCCAGGCGCGCTGGGAAACGACAGTGGCCGAGCAGCGCGCCGCCAACATTCACGCGCATGACGGCGTCAGTGAAGCCGAGTTCGTCGCGATGCGCCAGGCGCGCGATGCGACGCTGGCCGCGCCCCGGCTGATGCAGCCGGCCCTGCAGGCCAATATCCGCGCGGGTGGCTAGGCCCTCGCCCGCCCCATCAGCAGCAGCACGACACCCACGAGGACGATGCCCGCGGCCAGCCACTCGTGGCCGCTGATCTGCTCGCCGGCCAGCGTGACGCCAAGCAGCATGGCAATGACGGGGTTGACGAAGGAATAGCTCGACGCCAGGCCCGCCGAGGCCTGCGCCAGCAGCACCATGTAGGCATTGAAGGCGACCAGCGAGCCGAACACGACCAGATAGGCCCAGGCCCACAGCGCTTGCGGCTCGATATGGCCGGGCAAGGTCTCGCCACTCACCAGGCTCAAGCCCATCAGCAGAAGGCCACCGGCCAGCATCTCGCTGGCAAAGCCCATGGCGCCCGGCGCCAGTGGCAGGCTGCGCTGTGACAGCACGCTGCCCACCGCCCAGCTCGCGCAGGCCACGCTGATGGCCACCAGGCCGGCGGGCGATGCGCCAAAGCCCTGGCCCTGCGTCAGCAGCAGCACGCCCACCAGGCCGAGGGCGATGCCCGCCGATTCCAGCCGGGTCGGTTTCTCGCCCCACAGCAGGTTGAGGCCGGCAATCATCAGCGGCATCACGGCAATGAAGGCGACGACGAGGCCCGAGCCCACGGTCTGCTCGGCCGTGGCCGTGCCACCCATGCCGCCGCCCAGCATCAGCCCGCCGATGACGAGGGCATGCAGCCACTGGCGCCGGCTCGGCCATGGCGCGCCGCGCCAGCGCATCCAGCCCGCCAGCAGCACGCCGGCGACGAGAAAACGGCTGCCCATCTGGAAGAAGGGCGGCAGGCTGATCAGCGCGATCTTGATGGCCAGATAGGTCGAGCCCCAGACCAGCCAGGTGGCGGCCAGGCAGAGCAGCAGCAAAGGGCTCAAACCGGGGGCATTCTTGAGGGGCAGCGTCGTCGTGTTCATGGCCGGCATCGTAGAAATTTCGGCTCTTTCATGACATGGGTACTTGAAGGTTGCGCCAGCACTTCGCCTTAATATTCAAGAACATTCCGTCGACTTCTAGAGAATTTCATGGCCATCGAGCTCGATCAGCATGACCATCGCATCCTGGCGGAATTGCAGGCCGACGCCCGCCTGACSATGGCCGAGCTGGGCCGGCGGGTGCACCTGAGCCAGCCTGCGGTGACCGAGCGGGTGCGCAAGCTGGAGGAAGGCGGCGTCATCCGCGGCTACCGGGCGGTCGTGGACGCCGGCAAGCTCGGCTACGCGATCCGCGCCGTCATCCGCATCGAGAGCATGGACGAGCCGCTGCTGCTGCGCGCGCTGGAATCCAGCCCGGAAGTGCTGACCGCCTATGACGTCACCGGGGAGGACAGCTGGATTTTCGAGATCGCCGTGCGTGACGTCGCCCACTTGAAGGCGGTGCTGTCGCGCTTCTGCCAGCAGGCTCCGACCTCAACGGCCATCATCCTGCGTGCGCTGCGCGAGCATGCGCCGCTCAAGCCCCTGCCGGCGGCCGAGCCCGAGCCCCCGCCGCCACTAGCCGCGGCCAACAAAAAGCCCCGCCGCAGCGGGGCTTGATGAAAGAAGAGCCAGGCTCTCAGCGCGCGAGCAAGCCGTTGGCAGCGGCCACATCTTCGGGGCGCAGTTGCCCCGAGGCCTGGCGCAGCCTGAGGCTGTTGACGACGACGTCATAGCGTGCCTTGGCCAGGTCACGCTGGGTCGTGTAGAGCTGGGTCTGGGCGTTCAGCACGTCCAGGTTCACGCGCACACCGACCTTGTAACCCAGTTGGGTGGCTTCCAGAGCCAGCTTGGTGGACGACTCGGCAGCCTCGTAGGCGCCAACCTGGGCCTTCAGCGACTGCACGCCGAAGAAGGCGCGGCGCGTGTCCTCGGCGACCTTGCGACGGGCAAAGTCAAAGTCATTGCGGGCCCTGTCCTCCAGCACCAGGGTTTCCTTGATGCGGTTCTGCGTCGCGCCGCCGGTGTAGAGCGGATAGCTCAAGGTCAGGCCGATGCTGGCGTTCTTGGAGGTGCCGGCTCCGGCCTGCGCAGCTGCAATGCCACCCAGGCTGTTGTGCTGGTTCTGGCCACCCAGGGTGGCGCTGGCGTCCAGCGTCGGCTTTTCGCCGGCCCGGGCGATCTGCGTATCGAGCTGTGCCATTTCCAGGCCCAACCGCGCCTTGCGCACGCCTGGATGCTGGTCATCGGCTGTCGCGACCCAGGTGTCGACGTTGTCGCTGGGCAGGGCCGGCAGGGCGACCGGCACCGCCAGGCTCTTGGGCTCGACGCCGACGCGGCCGACGAACTGGTCCAGCGTGACGCGCGCGACGCGCAGATCGTTGTCGGCTTTCAGCTCCTGAGCCACTGCCAGGTCATAGCGGGCCTGGGCTTCGCGCGTGTCGGTGATCGTGGCGGTGCCAACCTCGAAGTTGCGCTTGGCCGAGGCCAGTTGCTCGGAGATGCCTGCCTTGTTGGCGCGCGACGTCGTCAGCGTGTCCTTGGCGGCCAGCACATCGAAATAGGCCGTGGCCAGCCGGACGATGAGGTCCTGTTCGGCCAGGTCCAGATCGGCCTGAGCGACCGCATAGGCTCGGCGGGCCTTGTCAATGGTCGGAATATTGCTCGCGTTGTAGACGGAATATTTTCCCTGCAGGCCAGCCGTCAATGTCCTCGTATTGAAGCTCGCAGACGAAGGCGGGTCGGTTTGCGCCACGGTGCCCGAACCGGACAGATAGAGCGACGGCCGGATCAGTGCCTCGGCCTGGGCAGCGCGCGCCGCAGCCGCGTCGGCGCTGTTGCGGGTCGCCAGATAAGTCGCGTCATAGCCCCTCGCAGCGTCATAGAGCTCCTGCAGGCTCTGGGCCTGGGCCACGCCGGCGAGCAGGAGGCTGGCGGCGATGGCCAGCGGTTGCAGGATCAGGCGGGGGGCTGTGACGAAGGGCATGGAATTCCTTGACTTGGGCAATGTAGTGAGCGCGGCCGGGTTTATAGAGGCAAAGCCCGCCGGTGACTGAAGCCATGTGACGACCTGCGCCCAAACGGGGAGCAACGGTCGTTTTACGGCGACGGGCTGCATCCGGCCTGGCTTAGAAGCTGAACGCCGGCGCTTCGGCGAAACCGGGCAGGCGGCCGGCCACCGTGTCAAACATCTCGACGGTGCGGAAGTCGCTTGCGCCGGTGCGCGTGACGAGCACGGCGCGCATGACAGGCACCTCGCCGACGATTGCCGCCAGGCGCCCGCCGACCTTGAGCTGGTTCAGCAAGGCCTGGGGCACCGACGCGACCGAGCCGGACAGCAGGATCACGTCGAAGGGTTCCTCGGCGGCCAGGCCGGCGGCGCCGTCCTGGTTCAGCACCGTGGCGTTCAGCACGCCGGCGCGCTTCAGGTTGGCCGCAGCGGCGGCAGCCAGGCCGGCGTCGGCCTCCAGCGCAATGACGCGCTGCGCCTTGTGGCCCAGCAGCGCGGCCAGGTGACCCGTGGCGGCGCCGATCTCCAGCACCTTCTCGTGGCGCTGCACCTTGAGTTCCTGCAGCAGCCGGGCCTCCACCTTGGGTGCCAGCATGCGACGCGTGGCTGTGAGCGGCAGCTCGGTGTCGACAAAGGCTTGCAGCCTGTGGGCTTCGGGCACGAAGTCCTCGCGGTGCACCACGCGCAACAGCTCCAGCACGCTGGGGTCGAGCACATCCCAGGGCCGGATCTGCTGCTCGATCATGTTGAAGCGGACTTGTTCGAGGTTCATCTTGTTCTCCGAGGCGCGGTCGACGGCAAAAAGCAAAATTCTAGAGGTCAGCCCGGTGTGGCGAGCAAGCCGTGCAGCAGCAGCGACATCTGGGCGTCCAGCAACTCCTCGGCGCCCATGGTCTGGTGGCAGATGTCGTGCTCGCCGAAGGAATGCTCGTGCAGCAGCATGTGCAGCATGGGCGCGATCAGCATGTGCACCGTGGCCTCGACGGGCACGGCGCGGAACTCGCCGGTGCGGATGCCGCGCTCGATGAGGCCCCCGATCAGCGCCTGGGACGGCCGGATGACCTCCTCCACATAGAAACGCGCCAGCTCGGGGAAGTTGCGCGCCTCGACCATCATGATCTTGCAGACGACGCCGGCATTGCCATGGCCGACCTTGGCCCACCAGGCCTGCATCATCTGGCTCAGCAGCTCGGCGATGGAGCCCTGGTACAGCGCCGCCTGGGCAGCCGATTCGGCGATGTGCACGGACAGGTTGTCGCGCACCATGGCCTTGAAGAGCTCGTCCTTGCTGGGGTAGTAGCGGTAGAGCGTGCCCTTGGCCACGCCGGCGCGCGCCGCGATTTCCTCGCTGCGCGTGGCGGCAAAGCCCTTCTCGACGAAGAGCGCCAGGGCGGCGTCCAGCAGCTCCTGCGGGCGGGCGTCCTTGCGGCGTTGACGGGGGGTGGCGGTGGCCAAGATGGCGAAGTTAATGACCGGAGGGTCAGTAATGTAGCCCGCCGGGCCAGGCAGCGGCAAGGGCACGCCCTGCCCGCTGGCTACACTGCGCGGCTTTGTTCGCCCCCGGAGCCGTTACGTGGATGTCATCCTGCTGATCAAAGCCGCCGTCATGGGCATCGTCGAGGGACTGACCGAGTTCCTGCCCGTCTCGTCCACGGGCCATCTGATCCTGACCGGCAGCCTGCTGGGCATGACGGATGCCAAGTCCAAAGTCTTCGACATCGCCATCCAGAGCGGCGCCATCCTGGCTGTGCTGATCGTCTACTGGGCGCGCATCCGCGAGGCCCTGGGCGGCATCACCAACAGCGCCAAACAGCAGCGCTTCGTCGCCAACATCGCCATCGGCTTCCTGCCCGCCGGCCTGGTCGGTCTGACGGTCTACAAGGCCATCAAGGCGCATCTGTTCAACGCGCCCGTCGTCGCCGGCGCTTTCATCGTCGGCGCGCTGATCATCCTGTGGGTGGAGAAGCGCGCCCAGCCGGTGGCCCGCGTGCAGAGCGTGGATGACATGACGGCGCTGGACGCGCTCAAGGTTGGTCTCGTGCAATGCCTGGGCATGATCCCCGGCACCAGCCGCTCGGGCGCCACCATCATTGGCGGCATGCTGCTGGGCCTGTCGCGCAAGGCGGCGACCGACTTCTCCTTTTTCCTGGCCATCCCGACGCTGATCTCCGCCGGCGGCTACAGCCTGTGGAAGGAGCGGCACGCGCTGTCCATGGCCGACGCGCCGATGTTCGCCGTCGGCTTCATCGTCAGCTTCCTGGCYGCCTGGGCCTGCGTGCGCTGGCTGCTGCGCTACGTGGCCACCCACAACTTCGTGCCGTTTGCCTGGTATCGCATCGCCTTCGGCATCGTCGTGCTGGCAACCTGGGCCACGGGTACGGTCATCTGGGCGGACTGAGATAATCGGGCATGGCCATCACGATCAAGACCGCAGCCGATGTCGAAGGCATGCGCATCGCCGGGCGCCTGGCGTCCGAAGTGCTCGACATGCTCACGGCGCACGTCAAGCCGGGCGTCACCACCAACGAGCTGGACAAGCTCGCGCACGACCACATCGTCAACGTACAGCAGGGCATCCCGGCGCCGCTGAACTACTGCCCGCCCGGCTACATCCCCTACCCCAAGTCGATCTGCACCTCGGTCAACAGCCAGGTCTGCCACGGCATCCCGAATGACAAGCCGCTGAAGAACGGCGACATCGTCAATATCGACGTCACCGTCATCAAGGACGGCTGGCATGGCGACACCAGCCGCATGTTCGTCGTCGGCGAGGGCTCCATTGCGGCCAAGCGGCTGTGCGCCTTCACCTACGAGGCCATGTGGAAGGGCATCGCCAAGGTCAAGCCCGGCGCGCGCCTGGGCGACATCGGCCACGCCATCCAGACCTTTGCCGAGAACGCCGGCTTCTCCATCGTGCGCGAGTTCTGCGGCCACGGCATCGGCCAAGTCTTCCATGAGGAGCCGCAGGTGCTGCACTATGGCCGCCCCGGCACGTTGGACGAACTCGTGCCCGGCATGATGTTCACCATCGAGCCCATGATCAACGCCGGCCGCCGCGAGATCCGCGAGATGGGCGATGGCTGGACCATCGTCACCAAGGATCGCTCGCTTTCCGCCCAGTGGGAGCACACCATCCTCGTCACCGACACCGGCTACGAGGTCATGACGCTGTCGGCCGGCAGCCCACCGCCGCCCGCCTTCATCACGCAGGCCGCTGCGGCGACCGCGTAAGCCGTGGCCACGCTCGCCGAGCTCCGCCAGCAGTTCAAGGCGGGCAAGCAGACGCTGATCGACGACTTCCTGGCCGCGCGGCCCACGCAGGCCGGCGCCCAGACCCTGCTGCGCCGCCTGGCCCGCCATGTCGACGACGCGCTGCGCGCGCTCTGGGACGGTGCCGGCATGCCCGCGGGCTCCTGTCTTGCGGCCGTCGGCGGCTACGGCCGTGGCGAGCTCTTCCCGCATTCCGACGTCGACGTGCTCGTGCTGCTGCCCGATGGCGTCGAGGCCCATGTGCCCGGCCCGGTCAAGTCGGCCATCGAAGGTTTCATCACGGCCTGCTGGGACCTGGGCCTGGAGATCGGCTCCTCGGTGCGCACGCTGGGAGAATGCCTCAGCGAGTCCGAGGGCGACGTGACCATCCAGACGGCCCTGCTCGAGGCCCGGCCACTGGCCGGAGACGCCAAGCTGTTCAAGCTGATGGCCAAGCGCTTCATGGCGGCCATGGACCCCAAGGCGTTCTTTCGCGCCAAGACCCTGGAGAGCCTGCAGCGCCACACCAAGTTCGACGACACGCCCTACGCGCTGGAGCCCAACTGCAAGGAAAGCCCCGGCGGCCTGCGTGACCTGCAGATGCTGATCTGGATCGCGCGCGCGGCGGGCCTGGGCAAGACCTGGAAGGCCCTCAGCGCACGCGGCCTCATCACGCCCTTCGAGAGCCGCCAGTTGCAGCGCAACGAGGGTCAATTGACGCTGATCCGGGCGCGACTGCATGCGGTCGCCGGCCGGCGCGAGGACCGTCTTGTGTTCGACCTGCAGACCGCCGTCGCGCAAAGCTTCGGCTTCGAGAGCACGGCTTCGCAGCGGGCCTCCGAGGTGCTGATGCGACGCTACTACTGGGCGGCCAAGGCCGTCACGCAGCTGCACCAGATCCTGCTGCTGAACCTGGAGGAGCAGATCAATGGCTCCCAGCAGGGCTTGCTGCGGCCCATCGACGGCCACCCGGACTTCCTGGACCGCGGCCGCATGCTGGAGGTCGCCAGCGACGACCTGTACCAGCGCGACCCGCACGCCATCCTGCGCACCTTCCTGATCTACCAGCAGACGCCGGGCATCAAGGGCCTGTCGGCGCGCACGCTGCGGGCGCTGTACAACGCCCGCGGCCTGATGGACGCAGCCTGGCGCCGCGACCCGGTCAACCGGGCGACCTTCATGACGATGCTGCGCGAGCCCGAGGGCCAGACGCATGCCTTCCGGCTCATGAACCAGACCTCGGTGCTGGGGCGCTACCTGTGGGTGTTCCGCGCCATCGTCGGGCAGATGCAGCACGATCTCTTCCACGTCTACACCGTGGACCAGCACATCCTGATGGTGCTGCGCAATGTGCGGCGCTTCTTCGTGCCGGAGCATGCCCACGAGTACCCGTTCTGCTCGCAACTTGCCGCGCAGTTCGACACGCCCGAGCTGCTCTATATCGCCGCCCTCTTCCACGATGTGGCCAAGGGCCGCGGCGGCGACCACTCGGAGCTCGGCGCCACCGAGGTGAAGCGCTTCTGCCGCCAGCATGGGTTGAACGCGGAGGACACGGCCATGTGCGTCTTCCTCGTCGAGCACCACCTGACGATGTCGCGCGTGGCGCAGAAGGAAGACCTGTCCGACCCCGACGTCATCGCCGCCTTCGCCGCCAAGGTCGGTGACGTGCGTCGCCTGACGGCGCTGTACCTGCTGACCGTCGCGGACATCCGCGGCACCAGCCCCAAGGTCTGGAATGCCTGGAAGGGCAAGCTGCTGGAGGACCTCTACCGCATCACGCTGCGTGCCTTGGGTGGAGCCAAGATCAATCTCGACGCCGAGATCGAGGCACGCAAGGCCGAGGCCCGCCAGGACCTGGCCCTGCACTCCCAGCTTCCCGGTACCGAGGAGCCGCTGTGGAAGACGCTGGCCATCAGCTACTTCGCGCGCCATGAAGGCGCCGAGCTGGCCTGGCACGCGCGTTCGCTGTGGCGCCATGTCGAGACCCAGGTCCCCGTCGTGCGCGCGCGTCCCTCGCCCATCGGCGAGGGCTTGCAGGTCCTGGTCTACGCACCCGACCAGCAGGACCTGTTCGCCCGCATCTGCGGCTATTTCGACGGTGCCGGCTTCAGCATCCTCGATGCCAAGGTGCACACGACACGCAGGGGCTATGCGCTGGACACCTTCCAGGTCATCCGCCCCGAGGCCGACGTGCACCACCGCGACCTCGTGCCGCTGGTGGAGCAGAAGCTCAGCGCGGCGCTGCAGACCGGCGGCCCACTGCCCGAGCCGCGGCGCGGGCGCCTCTCGCGCCGCGTCAAGAGCTTCCCCTACACGCCGCGCATCTCACTGCGCCCGGACGAGCGCGCGACGGCCTGGTTGCTGACCATCTCCACCAGCGACCGCGCCGGCCTGCTCTACGCCATCGCCCGTGTGCTGGCGCGACACGGCATCAACCTGCAGCTGGCCAAGATCTCGACGCTGGGCGAGCGCGTGGAAGACACGTTCTTGCTCGACGGCCCGGCACTCCAGCAGAACAAGGCCCAGCTGCAGATCGAGAGCGAGCTGCTGGACGCGGTGTCGCTGCCGGCCTGACAAGCCCACCCCTACCGGCTTCGCTGCCGTGGCCGCCCAACGCAGCACGGCTTGAGCCGCATCAAGGCAGCCGGCGGCCGAGCACGCCACACTTGGCACCGCCATGCCCAACCGCTACAGCGAAAAGGCCCTGAGGGAGTCCCAGGCCTTCGGCGCCCGTCCCATTCCCGTGCTGCGCCCGCTGGGCTGGCTCGCGCGCGGCTGGCAGGACCTGTGGCAGGCGCCGCTGGCCTCGCTCGCCCACGGCCTGGTCATGGCCGCGTTCGGCGCCCTGCTCTTCGCGCTGGCGCGAGACCGCTTCTGGTTGCTGGCGGGCGCCTTCACCGGCTTCCTCATCATCGCGCCCATCCTGGCCACCGGCCTGTACGCGCTCAGCCGCGAGCTGGACCGGGGCGGGCAACCCGGCTGGCGCACGGTGCGCGACGCCTGGCGCCCGCGCGACGGCCGGCTCATCGTCTTCGGCGTGCTGCTGGCCTTCGCCGGCACGGGCTGGGTGCTGTGCTCCGCGGCCTTCGTGACCGGCTTTGCCGCCGACCCCATCCACAGCCCGCGCGACTTCCTGCTCAAGGTCGTGATGAACGACGAATCCCGGCTCTTCGAGACCTGGCTCATGCTGGGTGCGGTGCTCGCCGCGCCGGTTTTCGCCTCCACCGTCGTGGCCATCCCGGCGCTGGTAGACCTGCCTCCGCACAAGCTGGGCGTGCTCGGCGCGGTGTTCACGAGCTGGAAGGTCGTGCTGGCGCACCCCGCCCCCATGGCGCTCTGGGCCGCCCTCCTCCTCGCATTGACGCTGCTGGGCATGGCCACCGCGCTGTTGGGCCTGATCCTCGTCGTGCCTTGGCTGGGCCACGCGAGCTGGCACGCCTACCGCGACCTTGTCACCCGCCGGGACTGAACCATGTGGGGCTACACCGAAGCCGAGATCGCGCAGTTCGGCCTGACCTTCGGGGTTGGCGCCTTCATGCTCTACATGGTGTTCATCATCCTGCAGCTGGCGCGCGAGTCCAAGGCGGGTCGCTTCGGCACCTTCGTGCTGCTGCTGGGCCTGGGCTTCGGCCTTGTCGGCTTCGCGGCCAAGGGCGTCATCAAGTACTTCCTGTCCGGAGCCATCGGATGAAGCCGCCCTCTGCGGCAAGCCGCACCTTGAAGCACAGCCATTTCGAGGACGCCCAGGCCCTGCTCACCGGCACGCTGTTCGCCGCGCTGGGCGTGGCCCTGTTCAAGCAGGCCGGCCTGCTCAGTGGCGGCACGGTCGGCATCGCCTTCCTGCTGCACTACGCCTTCGGCTGGTCGTTCGGCCTGCTGTTCTTTGCCATCAACCTGCCGTTCTATGCGCTGGCCTGGCGTCGCATGGGAGCTGCGTTCACGGTGAAGAGCCTGCTGGCCGTCGCGCTGCTGGCGGCGCTCGCCGAGGCCTTGCCCGGCTGGCTGAGCATCAGCCAGCTCAACCCCTGGTTCGGCGCCATCGGCGGCGGGCTGCTCGTGGGCGCGGGGCTGATCATCCTGTTCCGCCACCGGGCGTCCCTCGGTGGGCTCAACGTGCTGGTGCTGTGGCTGCAGGAAACGCGCGGCTGGCGTGCCGGCTATCTGCAGGCCGGCCTGGACACGGCCATCCTGCTCGCCGCCCTGCCCCTGGTGCCGCTGGATCGCATCGGCCTGTCGCTGCTGGGCATGGCGGCCATCAACGCGGCCCTGGCCATCAACCACCGACCCGGCCGCTACGTGGCGACCTGAGCGTCACGCCAGATCACCGGCAAGGCTGGCCAGTGTCTCGGGCGTGATCTGCACGTGTGCGGGGTAGTGGGTGTGATCGCAGCCGAGCTTCACGCTCGCGCCCGCCTTGAGCGCCTGCCGCATGGCCGGTGTGAGCTCGAAGCGCACGAAGTGCACGGCTGAGGTCTTCTCGTCGTTCTCGCGGTCCAGGTCCTCGTCGGCGATGGCATAGACGCGCGGCTGGCCCTCCACCTCGATGAACATCCGGTCCTCCACGCCGATCAGCCGCGCCAGCTCCCGCTTGCGTTCGTTGGGGTCGGGATATTCGATGAGGAGCGTCCCCTTCCAGTTCGTGCCGTCGGGCACCAGCGGCGCATAGGCATCGATCTCGCCCTGGATGCCCTCTTCCTCGAAGATCTTCTCGATGCGCAGCATCTCCTGGATCTGGTAGCGAATGGTGCGCTCGTCCTCGAACTGCAGGTTCAGGTGCTCGCCCAGCTGCACGCTGCGCAGCCGGCGGTGGGCGACGATTGAACCCTTCTCGGTCTTGCGGAACTTCGCATAGGCCTCCAGCGTCATCAGGCTGTCTTTGGTGATCATGGCAAGCCGTAAGCAGTACGCATCAAGGTCAGTGGGTGAGCCAGGGCCTTGGCCGGCGTGCCGGCCTGCGCCATGCCCTGGGCGATGTGGTGGCCGGCCAGCGCACAGTCGCTGGCGATGAAGTCGGGCTCGTCCTTGGCCATGGCCTTGAACACCGGCTTGCCGATCTTCATCGCGACCGGGTGAGTGGGCGTCTTCACGCCATAGGTGCCCGCATGGCCCGAACAGCGCTCGACGGTGTTGAGCTTGACCTCCACGCTCCGGCCGATCAGCCTGAACATTTCCTCGGTCTTGCGGCCGATCTTCTGCACCCGGCCGTGGCAGGGTACGTGGTATGACACCCTGCCCAGGGCTTGCTTGAAATCGGTCCGCAGCAAACCGTCCTTGTGGCGGGCGACGAGGTATTCGAACGGGTCCCACATCGCGTCCTGCACGAGCCTCACCGCATCCTCCTCAGGAAACATCAGCGGCAGCTCCTGCTTGAACATCAGCGTGCAACTCGGGATGGCCGACAGGATGGCGAAGCCGTCCTTGGCATAGGGCGCCAGCGTGGCGATGTTGGCCGTCTTGTGCTTCTCCACCGTGGCCAGGTCGCCGAGCTCCAGCTTGGGCATGCCGCAGCAGGCTTCCTTTTCGACGAGGACATAGGGAATGGCGTTGTGCTCCAGCACCTTGAGCAGGTCAAAGCCGATGCCGGGCTCGTTGTAGTTGACGTAGCAGGTCGAGAAGATGGCCACCTTGCCCGGCGTGCGCTCGCCGTTGGTGACGACTTGCGTCTGCGCCTTGGGCGCGCTCCAGCGAAAGCGTTGCGTCGCCAGCGCGGGCAGCCAGGCGTCGGGATGCACGCCCAACTGACCGTCCATCAGCTTGCGTGCGAACTTCGTGCGGTTCACGGCGTTGACGGCTTGCACGACGATGGGAATGCCGGCGAACTGGCCGTGCACGTCGGTGGAGGCCAGGAACTTCTCGCCGCCGCCGACCTCGCCCTTGCCGAATTTGATCGCCTTGGCACGCAGCATGGTGTGCGGGAAGTCGACATTCCACGGGTGCGGCGGCACATAGGGGCACTTGGTCATGTAGCAGAGGTCGCACAGATAACACTGGTCGACGACCTTCCAGAAATCCCGCTTGTCCACGCCATCCAACTCGCCGGTCTTGCCCTCGTCGATGAGATCGAACAGCGTCGGGAAGCTCTGGCACAGCGACACGCAGCGCCGGCAGCCGTGGCAGATGTCAAAGATGCGCTCCATCTCGTGGAGGCATGCCGCCTCGTCGTTGAACTCGGCGCTCTTCCAGTCGAGGGCGTGGCGAGTCGGCGCCTCGAGATTGCCTTCCCTGATGCTCATCGCGGCTCCTGGCCAAGAGGACGGCGGCCGCTGGATTCAGCGGCCGCTCGGTGGACCGCTCAGTCGACCAGCGCGTCCAACGCCTTCTGATACCGGTTGGCATGGGACCGCTCGGCCTTGGCGAGCGTCTCGAACCAGTCGGCAATCTCGTCGAAGCCCTCGTCACGCGCTGTTCGGGCCATGCCTGGGTACATGTCGGTGTACTCGTGTGTTTCACCGGCGACGGCGGCCGCCAGGTTCTGGCGGCTGCTGCCAATCGGCAGCCCGGTGGCGGGGTCGCCCACGGCCTCCAGGAACTCGAGATGGCCATGGGCATGGCCCGTCTCGCCTTCGGCCGTCGAGCGGAACAATGCCGCCACGTCGTTCTGCCCTTCGATGTCCGCCTTGTTGGCGAAGTAGAGGTAGCGGCGGTTGGCCTGGGATTCGCCGGCAAAGGCGTCCTTCAGGTGCTGCTCGGTCTTGGAACCTTTCAAGCTCATCGCAGTCTCCGTGGGGTGGGAGACGGCGACGCTACTCCTGTGCGGCCACGCCCAGCCAATGGATAGCTTCAATGCACCTCATAGCAGGCCGCTATACCAGCGCAAACCGAGCAGCTGGCGCGCGAGTTGATGGGAGCGGCCCTGGGGGTCGGCCAGATCGTGCAGCACGGTGAAATGGTTGCAGCCTGGCAACTCTTCGCAGACCGGTACTGCGCGTGCGCCCCAGGCCTGGCGGATCAGCTGGTTCTGGCGCCGGTACTCCTCACTCTCCAGGGCACCGACGACGGCGAACAGCGTCTGCGGCGAGCGCGGCGGCGGAAAGTGGATGGGGCTCAGCCGGCGCACGCTGGCCGCATCCAGCTGAAGATCGGTCTGCAGAAAGGGCACGCGGCGCAGCGGCGCCAGGTCGTGCAGGCCCGACACCGACATTGCGCCCTGCACAAGGCGCCGCGGCAGGTCCTTGCCGACACGCTTCCAATCGCAGCAGCTCAGCATCGCCGCCAGATGACCACCGGCCGAATGGCCGACGAGGACGATGCGGCTGGGGTCGCCGCCATGCTCTGCCGCGTGCCGCCAGGCCCACGCCACGGCTGAAGTGAGCTGCATCGCAATGCGATCGATGCCGACGCCAGGGCAGAGGTCGTAGTTCGGCACGACGACGAGGGCTCCTTCGTCCGTGAAGCCTGCGGCCAGGAAGGAATAGTCCGACTTGTCCAGGGACCGCCAGTAGCCGCCATGGATGACGACGAGAACCGGCGCGAAACCGCCGGCAAACGCCGGGTCGGGCGTGAAGACGTCCAGCGTCTGCTTGGGATCAGGCCCGTAGCGCAGGTTCAGATGGCAGCTAGAGCGCTCGCGCACCAGCGCAGACGCCTGGGCCCAGCGCCCGAGGATGTCGGCACTGTCGGCCACACGCTGGCGGTTGTTGTACTGGGCCTCGAACCAGGCCGTCGGCTTGCGGGGCGTCATGGGCGAAGACGATAGCAGCCGGCCAAGATCCTCCAGCCAGGGCTATACTTTTTCGGTCGCGTGGGGGGGTAGCTCAGCTGGGAGAGCGCCGCGTTCGCAATGCGGAGGTCGGGAGTTCGATCCTCCTCCTCTCCACCAACCGATCATCCTGCACGGTCCCGCGCCGCCCCAGGAAATCCAGAAAGCCCTTGAGAATCAATGCTCTGGGGCTTTTTTCTTTTTCTTACGGTCCCAGGCGGTCTCGCAAGATCCGAGATCACATTGCAGTAACTGGCACAGTAACTCGAAAATTTCGACGTTCCCGCTGAAAAGTTACTGCATGGCGCAGCACCTCATCCCCTCAACCGCCACGATCAAGGCCATCAAGCCGGGCGATCCCAGGCAACGGCTTGGCGACGGCGCAGGTCTCTACCTTCTGCTGTTCGTCAAGGGCGGCTCCCATGGCTGGCGCTTCGACTACTCCTTTGACGGCAAGCGCAAGACGCTCAGCCTGGGGACCTATCCGGCGACCGGTCTCGCCCTCGCCCGCAAGCAAGCGGATGAGGCCCGAAAGCTTGTTCGCGAAGGTGTCGACCCTAGCGGCCGCAGGCAAGCCAAGAAGGCTGCGGTCATCAAGGAGCGCAGGCTCTCCGAACTGGCCGATGCCGGAATCGCTCCGCCAGGAACCTTTGAGGCTGTCGCACGCGAATGGTTCGCCAAGAAAGAGCCAACCTGGGCAGAGTCCCACTCAKACAAAATCATTCGCCGGCTGGAGCGGGACGTCTTCCCCTGGATCGGGACGCGGCCGATTGGCACGATCGCGCCGACCGAACTTCTCACGATCTTGAAGCGAGTGGAAGAACGCGGCGCCATCGAGACGACTCATCGAGTTCAGCAGAACTGCGGCCAGGTTTTTCGCTTCGCCGTCGCCACGGGCCAAGCTGAAAG
Source organism: Roseateles sp. P5_D6 (assembly GCF_054049415.1). Taxonomy (NCBI): domain Bacteria; kingdom Pseudomonadati; phylum Pseudomonadota; class Betaproteobacteria; order Burkholderiales; family Sphaerotilaceae; genus Roseateles; species Roseateles sp. P5_D6. Next base: position 236,417 of record NZ_JBFUMK010000009.1, read on the forward strand.
CGATCCCAGTCGCGATCTACGCGGAGCACTTCCGGCGTGGCGCCCGGAGCACTATCCAACCATCACGGACCCGCGCGAGGTTGGACGGTTGCTCCTGGACCTCGACAGCCACACCGGTGGGCTGATCACCAGGTGCGCCCTGAAGCTGACGCCGCTCTTGTTCGTACGGCCAGGAGAACTACGGCGTGCCGAATGGTCCGAATTCAACTTTGACAACGCCGAGTGGCGCATACCTGCAGCCAAGATGAAGGGGCGCACGATGCACATCGTCCCGCTTGCGAAGCAGGCAGTCGCGCTATTCAAGGAACTGCAGGCCCTCACGGGAGGTGGCAAGTGGGTGTTCCCGGGCAACAGGACCAACGGCGAACCGATGAGCGAGAACACTGTCAATGCAGCGCTTCGCCGCCTTGGCTATGACCGCACGATGCTGACGGCACACGGCTTCCGCGGCATGGCCTCGACCATGCTCCATGAGCGCGGCTGGCCCTCCGACGTCATTGAGCGGCAGCTATCCCATACCGAACGCAACGCCGTGAAGGCGGCCTACAACCATGCGGAGCACCTTCCAAAGCGCCGAGAGATGATGCAGGAGTGGGCGAACTATCTGGACGCCCTTAGGGCGTCCGCTGCGGCGTGGACGAATGGGAAACAGGTCGAACGCCGCAAGGAAGCCGGCGACTTTGCGGCGTCTTATGACCAACTTCTTCAACTGAGCGTGACTCAGGGGACTCAAAATCCCCCGCCGCAAGGTGTGCCGGTTCGAGTCCGGCCCCGGGCACCATAGGTAAACAGCCTAGTTTTGTGCGGCAGACGCGGGAAGCGTTCCGCATTTGTTCCGCTACATGTTCCGCATTTGCTCCGCTTAACGCGGGTTGCTTGAACTGTGGCGAAGCCGGAGATCAGCCCAGTGGTCCGACGCGCTGACGGAGATTGAACAGTTCAACGGAAGCCGCGCCAACGGGTGGCATCCGGAGAAACTAAGGCTCCAAAAGAAACCCCGGCGCAAGGCCGGGGCTGAACCCTCTTCGCTGTCACGTAGAGGCCTGCTCAGGGAGGTGAAGCAGGGGGCCGTGGCCCGCCGCTACTGTACGCCGTCCGGATGCTCATGGCAGATCGACGACGGCCTCACTCCCCTGAAGTGGCAAGCCTCACCGCCCCTTGGCGATCCGCCTCTTGCATCGCCTTCCTATGGTCGGAGAACGCCTCTGCCAGGCGCTGACCGATTCCAGGGCCAGTGGCGATGCTCATGACCAGCTTCCCTTCGCCATCTAGGGCGCATATCAGCCCTGGGGCTCGCTCGAAAGACAACCGGCCCACGCCAGCCACCGGGCCGAAGCTGCGGTTGAACTCAAACAAGGCCATGGTCTTCTCCCACTTAGGTATTGAACTCGGTCACTACGTCCCGTAGGCGGAGCGCCAACATCAGGCCGGTGGCCTCAGATGAAACGGGTGTGGCGCCCCTCGAAGCACTCGAAGATGTCGCTCCATGCGTCCGCGCCCACTTCGTCCACCTCGACGGCGGTAAGGAACTGAACCTTCCTCAACTCATCGCGCATGGCGTCGGGCCACTGCTCGTTGTGAGTGCGGTCTGCGGTGCGGCGTTCGACGACGGGCATGGAGTTCTCTCCTGGGCTTGCGGGGTTTGAGGGCGTCTGGTTCATAGCGCCGCCAGTGTCTGAACCCAGGGCGCGGATGGGTATCGCCCTCAAGAGGGAGGCCAACGGGCCGCATCCCCCAAAAGGGGGAGACCCCTCGCTCAGATCCCCACTAAGGGCGATGGTCTGAACCTCCTGCGGTCGAGACACTGACGGTCATCGAAAGTCACCCAGGAGCCCGCCATGACAGCCATCGCCACCGTTGCCGCCCACCGCGCCATCCAGTTCCCCGGCCTGTCGAAGCGCTCAGCCGACAAGATCCAGCCGATCCAGCGCAATGTGCAGCGCAGCTACGCCAACGAGGTCCGAGACAGCATCATGCGTCGCACCCGCCAGATGAGCGGCACGCAGTCCCACAACCGCCGAGTCCAATTCCTGGCTGGCGTTGATGTGCGCGAGATCAGCATGGAAGATTGGGTCAAAGCCAACGAGGCGTACCGGCCCGTCTGGTTCGGCTAATCCGCCGCATCGGCCTAGACAGGAGATGAATCAGCGCCCGCGCCTTGGAAGCCTCTACCTGAGCCGGCCGACTGGGAGAGCGAGCCAGACATGTTCGCGGACGAATGGCGCGAAGCCGCGGCACAACCGAAGGCGCGCAAACGCCAATCGGAGCAGAGCAGGCCGAGGCCGAGGCCGAGGCCGAAGGCCGAGAAGAAGGACGATCCGCCGGCTCCTGAGACCGGCGACCTGTTTAGCTAAGGCGCTCTCACGGTCAGTCCCTGCGCCGGCCGTCGTTTGCCTTGTAGCGCCGCTCGCACCACAGGACCATCACCTGGCGCCGCAGCTCGCTCATACGCTCCAGGTAGGCAACCTCGCCCATGCGATGTTGGAGATCGTCGTCGATCTCCTCAGAGCGCTCGGCAATGCCAGCACGCCAGTCCCAGTTGAGGCTCTGCGCGTCCATCTCCCCATAGTCGATCTCGAACACCAGATCGCTGGAGTGGAAGGCCAGCGCCGGGGCGGCAAGGCTGCGCTTCGGGTCGTCATCAATGCGCCAGTCAGCGCGCCAGGGTTCGATGCCTTGGGCCATGGCGTGACGATACGCCATGCGCTTTGCTCATCGGACCGCGCGACCCTGCCAAGCACAGGTCGCGCACTCGGTCCAGATCGAGCGGGGAACAAATCAGGGAACCCGACCAGTCGCGTCTCGCCAGCACGCACCATGGCGCGGCTTTGCCGGCGATATTCAAGGCCCCGATCGGACTATGAGCGCGCGCAAAGTCGCTTCCGACGCCTCGTCGGGAGTTGATTCACCGGCAGGCGCTCACGTCTGGTGCAACGACACGTAGTCTCGCAATAGGCCCTCGCCTCCGGCAACCATCGATGAGACCTGCTGCCGCAGAGTTTGATTTCCTTTGATGGTTTTCAAACGCTAGGCGTAGCTGCCTTGTCGTCGGCCGGCCGATGGATCCTGATTGTTTTTCAATCGCCGGAGCGGTCTCTGCATAGTCGCCGCAAGGATCGTCGTCGCCGTCAAACGCGCCGACGCCGCGCCAGAGCTGCGACCCCCAATAGGCCCAAGGCCGTCATCAGCCACGAAGCGGGCTCGGGGACAGCGGAAGCCAGAGCGCCATTGCCCACGTACGCCGAGGCAATCATGTCAACGTGGGCATACGAGTCGAGCCCCACCGGGTTGACGAACATCTGGGAGAACACCCGCACCTGGGAATCCTCAGCCGGCAGGAACGGCGGATTGGCGGAGGTCACATTCCCACTGATGCGATAGACCTCACCATTGATGAACTGCGGACTGAACACCAGGAAGGTATCGAACTTCGCGACGTGCGGAACAGTGTTGGTGCCGGTCGGCTGCCCGGCGCTAAGGGCAGAGCCGAACATCGTGCCGCCGACGGTCACGGATCCGTGAGCGGGCAGGAAGATGTCATAGACGACCTCAGCCTGGGCGTTGACAGAAGCGTTGAATGCATCGGCTGACGCGCTCGCCGTCAGCGTGTTGAAGAAGCCGCCGGAAGTGGTTGCTTTGGCCGACATGTCCGTCCCCGGCGGCACGGTGAAATGCGTAGACCAAACCAGCAGGTCCAGGCGCCGTCGATAGTCTGTGACCTCAAGGTAGTCACCGTCGGCGTTGATGAGCCCGTGGGTATAGACGACGCTCGACGGGAATGAGTTCTGAGCGATGGAAGTCGGCGCCAGCACAGTTGGCACCACGTTTCCAAGCGCATCCTTGACGATCAGGCTGGTCAGCGTGATGCGGGTTTCTACAACCCCGATTGCATGAGCGGCAAAGGCGGCGGCCAGGCTGGCAGCGCCCACAAAGAACCTGAGGGGGAGACTGGATCGCACAGCGTGTTCCTCCGACTGCGGGATGCAGTTTGTCGATCCATGCTCTCAGAAGGAGAGTTAGGCGGCAAGCGGCAAGAACGGCACTCGACCCCCCGGATCATGGGGCGCCGGGGCCGTCCTCGATCAACGTCCCTGGGAAACCGAGCAGGTCACCGATAGCTCAGCGACCTAGTAGTACTTATGGCCGGCCTCGCGCCAAAGAATTTCAGCCTCCTGCATCCTGCCCTTCCCAGCACTCGGCGCAACGGTCCTCCAGGAGTACGCTTATTCGATTGGTTCATACCTGACCACACTTGCCATCTGATTCGAAGCCATGAAGCAGCAGCCCCCGCGTAGGCGTCCGGCCGATCGGATTGAAAAGCATGCTCAGTCGCCCGAAACATCGGCGGGCGGCTTGCAGGCACCGACGAAGATCCAACCAGCCGGTGAGCGCATTCCTGAACCGAAGGGGAACTTGGCCTCGCGGTCAAAGTCCTTCATCAAAAAACGCTAGGGACCGACTGCTCGCGATCACTACGAAAGTTGCAACCGCCATATGGAGCGGCCGTAAGTGGCGGCCAGCAGCGTCTTGCTCGCAGAGTGATAGACCAGATCCACCACCATCGACGGCGGAAGATTGCCCGTTGCGTTTTGCCAGGACGTTCCGCCGTCGGTTGTGACGTAGACCCCAGCATCATTCGCAACCCACATCTCGCTGGGCTTATCGGGTCTGACAAGCACGGCATGATGTGGAACGTCAGGCAGTTGCCCGCCGTCTATGTCCTTCCACGTAGAGCCGGCATCAGCCGATCGAAAGACGTGTCGGCTTCCGAAGTTCGCAACCGTGATCGTGACATCGGCAGCGTTGTCTGGGTGGGTCTCGATGCGAGTAATCATCGTCCCCGGCATCGGGCCTCCGGCGAGGTTGGCACTCCACGTCGACCCACCGTCCAAACTCCGAAAGAACGCTCCGTTCTCGGTGGCGACGTAGACGTGCTTTGAATCAGCCCTGGCAACGTCGATTGCACTGATTGCGCTGCCATCGAGCACCGGAGTCAGGGCTTGCCAAGAGACCCCGTCGTTGCGAGTTCGATAGACCCGCGTACTTCCAGTGAAGATCGTCGCGGAATCATTCGGATCGATGGTGATGTACACCATCCAGATCGCTCGCTTCTCGTCATCTGAGAAGGGTGGGCTGACCTTGCGGTTGGTTCCATTACGGAACCGATACATGCCGCCCTTCTGATATGAAGCGTAGATGTGCCCAGACTCTCTCGGGTCGATCACCATCCAGCCGCCATCTCCGCCTAGGAGCTCAAACGCATCGTCTTGCTTGCCGGTGCTCGTGATCAAAGTGCCGTTGTCTTGCGCACCACCGCCGAACACCCTGATGTCAGTCTGGGCCACATCGACGTCGTAGTACATGGTGATCGCCAGACCGGCACTGCGGTTGCTCCAGCTCTGGCCACTGTCCTCACTAATGTCCACGCCCCCATCGTTTGCGCTGTATATCCGCCCAGCTGGCGCTAAGGGCATCACGAGAACGTGATGATCCGCGTGAGCATAGTCAGGACCACCACGATCTGCGTCCCAGTGGGAAGCCACTCTCCACGTCGATCCTCCATCGTCGGTCCGATGAAGGTCAACACCCCCGCAGATGACTCGGTTGGGATCGAGTGGGTGCACAGCGATGGTGCTGCCATACGACATCTGGCCTTCGTTTGTGAAATGCCCGCGACTGACGTCCGTCCAGCTGTTCCCGCTGTTGATGCTCTTGAAGACCCCCAACACAGCATCGCTCTGCCCCGCGGCATCCGCACAAATCGCGTAGACAACTTTCGGGTTCGAGGGGGCCAGTGCCAGTGAAGTACGCCCGATGCGATCCGGGCTCGGCAAACCGCTCTTGAGCTGAGTCCACGTGCTGCCGCCGTCATTCGAGCGGTAAATGCCGCTGGCCATCCCGCGATCCGTCACCGTCGCGAACACGCGCCCTTGCGTGGCGGGATCGAAGACGATCTTGTGGCACCAATAGTTGGTCTCGGAAACGAAGGTCTCGCGCTTCCACGTTGCGCCACCGTCGGAGGTGACATAGAGCCCCCCGAAATCGTTGTCCTGCGAAACACGGCCGTAGCCGACGCCACCCACCATGACATGCTGAGGATCAAAGGGGTCGACTGCGATGGTCCCAATTCGCCGAGGCAAACCGGAGCTCGCTGATGATGCCCAGACACTCCATGTCGCACCGGAGTCATTGGACTTGTACAGCCCATCCCCAGGATAGGAATCCGCAGAGAGATTCGCTTCGCCCGTGCCGCAATAGAGCGTGCTGGAATTTGAGGGATCGATGGCCAGGGAACCAATCTGTAGCGGCCCATCGGGCGTCCATGCAATGGTCCAACTTTGCCCAGCGTCTGAACTGCTCCAGACACCCCCACCTGCCGCGCCAATCCAGATCCGGTCAGCGTTTGCGGGATCGCAAATCAAGGCTGTGCATCGGCCACCAATGTTGGTTGGCCCCGCAAGTGTCCAATTGGCAGCCGGCGCAACCGCAGCAAGTTCGCCACGCACGCGCTCAACTTCGGCCTGCAGACGTTCTATTGGCGCCTCGCGCACCGGCCATGTGACCCGCGCAGCAAACCAGGCCGCTCGCTGCTTATGCAGCGTCAGCCGCTGCGGCCTCGGAGTCGAAGATCTTTCCTTCGCCGGTCCGGAACGCAATTGCAAGGGCGATTCCTCAGGCTTTGCTCCGCCTCGGCGAGCGCGCCGTCCACCGTTTTCTTGGGCCATGACCTTGCTCCCCTCTTACCTTGCATTCAATAGCGGAACCGACGGGGCCGCCTCACTTGCGGCGCGAGCGCTTGCGCCAAGCTCGAATAAGGATGATTCCAACAACGGGAATCGCAAAGAGCAGAACTTCGAACAGCCCTGAACCATCGTCTGGAGAAAAGCCGAAGATCTTCTCGATAAAGTCCATGTCAACGTCCTCAATGTTTGAAGTGCTGCACCAAGCCACAGCGGATTCACAGAATCTCGTTTGCAATGAATAGATTCAGATCTTCGGTGTGATCCGGATTTGAGCCACCGGCTTCAGCGCGCAACGCTCAAGAGAGACAACCGCGTTGCCCGGTCGCCCTAAGGCGCCCAGCGCCCCCAGGCCAGACAAGAATTTCTGAGCCACCTTCTGTTCTGCAACGGTGTAGCAAGTAATTGATGATGCCAAGTTGTTCCAGTGCCCACTGCTGATTGAAGGGCAAAGCGCCGCACTGCCGGGTTGCATGGTGCCAAGAAAGGTTCTTAGTCGAATGGTCTGGTGCATCGTCCAACCGGCTCCGTGCTGAGCGCCTGAGACATGGAACCGATCGATCAGGCGCTCGGCCGCCATTCGGCCAGCGTTGCCCAATGCGGCGATCGCAGGCGCCGGCATGTCGAGATTCAGCCCCCCCTCGGTCGATCGCTGGCTAATCTGAACGATTCGGTCCTTGTAGCCCGGATAGGGAAACTGGATCTCGTCCCGCCAGTTCTGCATTGTGTTGATGATGCTGCCGAGGAATCCCACCAAGCCGCCCAGCGGCTTGCCGTCGTTCGGCGCGGCCCAATAGCGCAACGCGCCAGCGTGGTTGTCTTCTGCAAGGTAGACACGGCCACCACTGTTCTCCTTGGTCTCCGGATCACTAATGGGGTGATCGGGATGCGCTGCCTTGAGGTTGATCGCAAAGGATGGGTGACCTGGAAGCAGCGCGTCGAACATGTGAAGAGGCATGTTGCTGCCGATGCCGCCGTCTGAGAACCAGATGCGCGTCGCCTTAAAGACAGCCTGAGGGGCCCTGCCCTCCTTCATGGCGTCGCGCATGCGCTTCTTCTCGTCCTGGTTCCGTGTCAGCGTGTAGTCCACGGAGTACAGCGGTACTGCCGAAAGCAGGACCGGGAAGCTCAGACTCATGCGAATGGCGACCACAACAGGCAAATCAGCACCGCGTGGGAACGGCCGCAGCGCCTTCCCTTCAGCGTTGCGGATCATCGTGTCTGCGGCGTAGTCGTCGGGGCGCAGCCCATTCGGACCGGCCGCTTCCGCAGCGGTGGCGCGCCCCTCGATCCAGGCCACGACCCGCGGTGGGAACAGACGATTCAGTTCGCCTATCTCGTAGTACATCGTCGGCGTACCCTCCCGAAAGGGAACGCCATAGATCATTTGCTGGCTCACCGCGCTGGTCATGACCTCGAGGTTCACCGCATCCGGCGCATGGCGATCAGCGCCACCCCAGAGATCACCGAAGGTCAGCGGATGATCTCGATCGGTGACACCTGCAAGCTTGTCGAAGTAGGTGGTAAGCCAATCTGTCAGCCCCGGGAGCTTCTCCTCATCGGCAACCGGTGTGGCCATCGTCCGCCCGCTGCACAAGCCATAGCCATTACCGTGTAGACCACCAAAAAGCGTCACAACGAAGCGCCAGGCGGTCAGGGCCACCAGCAGGGCCCAGATCAGCAAGACGCCAATCAGCAAGGACAGCGCGACTCCAAACAGAGGCCAGGTCCAAGGCGTGCCGACATAAATCTTGAGTGCCAGGACGAACAGTACATACACGCCTGCCATGACCGCGACGAACTGCCAGGCCTGACCTCGAGTAGCGGCCCATTGCGCAGCCAATCCGGCCACGACAAGAGCGCCAATCACGGCCCCGAAGGCGGACCAGCCGGAGACAAGCAGTGATAGCGAACGGACCAGCGGAGCGAGCAAAGCTGCACCGGCTACGAAGACCACCAGCGCCACCGTGAAGTGGTTGGCCAGCATGCGAAACAGCGCGGCAACAACCGCGGGCCGCGCATCCTTGTTCAGCGCCTGAAGCAGCACGGCGAAATGCTGCTGCACCGGCGAGCTTGGCTGGAACAGGCTCAGTAAGCGTGACCGGCCGCTTGGTTGTACGGTTTCGCCCAACCACTCCGGCAGGCCTCTCAATTCATCGAATGCTCCGGCCATGCCGCCCCGCCGTCCACACTCGGCGGCTGCACAGGCCCCGGCAGCGATTGCTCCCGCCGAAGTACCGCCGATGTTCTTGAAGCGGTAGCGCTGGGCAAGCTCGTAGATCAGTTTCGGGTAGATCACGCCGCTCGTGATGCCGCCTTTCATGACGAGATCGCAATGCGGCTCTTCGCCTGAAGAAGCAGCCGAAATGTTTTCAGTGGTGGTCATCGAAGAGTTTCCTTGCTGAAGATGCCTATTGCGAACTGACCAAGACACCGGAAAGCATCACGTTCCGGGGCATCACAACAGCCATCTTCTTTGAGGCGTTATGGAACGAACGGCCCAACAAGAATGGCCCGTATCGAGCCCCATCCATATCTTGAATTGCCTCGGACGCGTTGCCCTCAATGGCACGTCAGGCTGACCCTTACGAACCTCAAGGCATGGAGCCAACACCTGTCACTCTGGCGCTGGCTTTTGCCGAGGAACAGCCTTGTTGGCCAAATAGCCCGCATGGCTGATCCCGAGCAGGGCGACCGTGCTTTGATCAAGCGCGGGAAACTGGAGCAGCCCGTCCGGCTGCGCAAAGTTGAACATCCGCCAAAGCGAGCTGACATACGACGCGGAAATGACCATCGTGAACAGGAACATCTGAAGCTTGGCGAGGTCGACGTGGACCCAGTTGCTCGCTTCATCACCGGTAAACATGTCGGACCAAGACGCGAGCTCTGGCCGCACATTGGTCAGCAATTGCCCCGCCGGGCGCACGTCCTCCCGCTCGCCTCCGGCGGCCTTCACGTCAGCCTTGGCCTGCTCCACGTTCTCGTCGACCGGGGTCTTCTTGATCTTTTCACTGAGCAGCATCGGCGTAC